>CALXKE010000027.1 GCA_944388805.1 uncultured Clostridia bacterium
AAATGAGTCCGTCCCCAATTTCCCGATTCGCCGTCCCCAATTTCCCGATTCGCCGTCCCCGATTTCCCTTTTCGTCCGTCCCCAAAATCTCTCAAGTTTGTATTATTGAGCAATTTGTGGTATAATAAGGAAGACAAAAAGCAAAGAAAGGGATCCGCTAGGAATCTAGCGGACAAGGTAAAAACGAATGAAAAATTACTCGAGCTGGTCAACAGAGCAACTACGGGAAGAAGAAAGAGAATTGAGGCTGATGGGACATAACGAAGCCCCAGATATTTGCAAAATGGACAGGATTGATAATCTGCAAGGAATTAGGAGAATGCAACAAAGACATGCAGATTGGCTGGCAGTTTGCAATGAATTGAAGTCTCGGCAAAACAGGGAAACTTAATTTAAGTTTCCCTGTTTTGTTGTGAATTGTATATTTTTATGCTAATATGGACTTGTAAATTATAAAAAGGGGAAAAATAAATTGAAAAAAATTATTTATCTATTTGCAATCATATTTTTAATAACTATTGTAATAGTCAATATAGTATTTACAACCTATTTAGATACATCAGAACAAGCGATTATTCAAACAAATCATTTAGGATATATGATAGGTGTTTTACTGGTGGGAGTACTTATATACTTTATTACACATAGAGCAAACGAATATTTATATAAAGATGAAGCTTCTGATATTAATAAAAAAATGAGAAAAAAATTATTTATAGTTGCTTTTACGATTTATATCATATTTAACATAACATGGGTAATCCTTGTGAATCCAAAAGTAGTAGGAGATTCTGTTCATGTTTGTAATTTAGCACAAACATTTTATGGAGATAATTCGCAAGATTTTTTACAAAATCCAACATATGTAGGTGTTAGTTTAAAAGAATATATGCAAGCATATCCACATCAAATTACATTAGCATTTGTATATAGTATCTTTTTTAGAATTATTCATTTTGATGTTATGGAAATATTAAGAGTATGGAATGTAATTGGAAATATAGCAATTGTTATAGCAATATATAAAATTGGAAATCAACTGTCTAAAAAATATAAAATAAATAAAGTACGATTATTATTATTGATACTAACTTTTATATCTTTGCCAATGCTTACAACATACATTTATGGAGATATTCCAAGTTTAGCATTGTGTCTATTTTCTGTTTATTTTATGATGAGATATACAGAAACGAAAAAGATAATTTATCCGATAGTAGCTTCTATTTTTACAATGATAGCATATATGATGAGAATGAATAGTTTGATTTTTATAATTGCAACAAGTATGTATTTGGTATTAAATATATGGAAAGAATGGTTAAAAGAAGATTGGAAAAATAGAATATTACAAATATCCATCATATGTATATATCTTATAATAGCTATGTTTCCAGCATCATTAGTAAAAAATTATTATTTTCAGAAATATGATTTAGATAAAGATAAAATTTATCCGAATAATAGCTATTTACTTATGGCAATGGAAGAAGGACAAAGAGGAAATGGTTGGTATAATGAAAACATAGCAGGACCAGCATTAAAAGAGCCAGAAAAAATGAAGATAGAATATACTCAAAAAATAAAAGACAGATTAACCTATTTTTCTGAGAACTGGGGATATACACTTAAATTTTATACAAATAAAATCACTTCTATGTGGACAGAAAATACATATGCAGCTGTTAGAAATAATACATTACCAGACAATACAATAATAGATAAGTTTATAAATCCATTAACATTTTATCAAAAAGTGGTATTAATACTTATTTGTACTTGTAGCATCATCATATTGGTACAAAATAGGAAAAATCTTTCATATGAATTGATATTTTTAGCAACAATTTTTATAGGAGGATTTGCCTTTCATATATTATGGGAAGCAAAATCAAGATATATTATTCCATATATTGTTGTATTAATGCCAATGGCATCAATAGAAATTAAAAAATTTCAAGTAATGGATTCTAAAATTATAAGAAAAATAAAAACTTTCTCCAATAGTATCATCTTGCATTTTAATAAAGGAAGGAAACAAGTATGAAAACTATATTAATCGTAGAAGATAATACGGATATTCATAATTTATTGAAAGAAGTGTTAGAAAAAGAAAATTACAGGGTTTTAAATAGTTATTCTGGAACAGAAGCCTTAATGGTTTTAGAAAAAGAAAAAGTGGATTTAATTTTATTAGATTTAATGTTACCAGGATTAAATGGAGAAGACATTATAAAAAGGGTAAAAGACGTCCCTATTATTGTGATTAGTGCCAAAATCTCTCCAGAAGACAAAGTAAATGCTTTATTAAGTGGTGCAAATGACTATTTGACAAAACCATTTTCAACAGAAGAATTGTTGGCCAGGATACAGGTACAATTTAGAATGGATAAAGATAGAAAAGAAAATCATAAAAATGGAAAATTAGTATATAAACAAATGACATTTAATCAAGAAGATCATACAGTATGTATAGGAAAAAATCCAATATATTTAACAAAAACAGAATATGCCATCATGAAACAATTATTGCTACATCCGAAACAAGTAGTAACCAAATCAAAGTTATTAGAATGTATCAGTCAAGATACATTAGATTGTGATGAAAATTCGTTAAAAGTACATATTAGCAATATAAGAAAGAAAATAAGACAAGTAACAGAAGAAGAATATATTGAATCTGTATGGGGAATTGGTTTTAAAATGCATGAATAAAACTAACGAAATCTTAACAATTTTCTTAACTGAATTCTTAACTATTTTGTTGTAAAGTAAATAAGGAAAGGAGGAAGTTATGGAATATATTTTAGAAACAAATCAACTAGAAAAAACATATCATCATTTTAAAGCGATTAATGACTTGAATATGCATATAGCGAAAGGGACTATTTATGGCTTAATTGGAAAAAACGGAGCAGGAAAAACAACTTTGATTCGACTAATTTGTGGGTTACAAAATCCGACAAATGGAACTTATACAATTTACGGTATTCCTAATACAGATAAACAAATATTGGATGTCAGAAAACGAATGGGAGCTATTATAGAAACACCATCTATTCGATTAGATGCAACAGCAGAAGATAATTTAAAAGAACAATACAGAATGATGGGGTTACCTAGTTTTGATAATTTACAAGAAATTTTAAAATTAGTAGGATTAATGGATACAGGAAAGAAAAAGGCAAAACATTTTTCTTTAGGTATGAAACAAAGGCTAGGCATTGCTATTGCATTAGCCGGAAATCCGGATTTTTTAATATTGGATGAACCAATTAATGGATTAGATCCAGAAGGAATTATTGAAATTAGAGAATTAATTTTAAAATTAAATAAGGAAAGAGGCATTACTTTTCTAATTTCTAGCCATTATTTAGATGAATTATCTAAAATTGCAACTGATTATGGATTTATTGAAAATGGACATATGATTCAAGAAATTCGTAAAGAAGAATTAGAGAAAAAATGTAAGAAAAGGCTAGAACTTGAAGTTAGTAATATAAAAGAATGTGTCAAGTATTTTGAGGAAAAACAATTTCCTTATGAAGTTATTTCCAATGAAAAAATTTATTTATATCATAAGATGAATATCACAGAATTAGCAATTGCTCTTTCTGAAAAGAATTGTATCATCAACAAATTTGAAGAAAAAGAAGAATCCCTTGAAAGTTATTATATCAACTTGATGGGAGGTGACAATCATGTATAAATTGTTAAAAGCAAATTTCTTTAGATTAGTAAAAAACAAAATATTTTGGGGAATTGTCATCATCACCATATTGATAGCAAGCTTCATATTATTGAATACAATTTTAAATCATCAAGGAGATACAAAAGAGGGAATTGATAAAATATTGGTAATGTATATTCATTTTATTGGAATTTTCATTGCCATGTTTACTAGTTTATTTGTGGGTACAGAATATTCAGATGGGACTCTTAGGAATAAAATCATGATAGGGCATAGTAGAAAAAATATATACCTTGCAAATCTCATCACAAGCATAGTTGTAGGAATATGTTTAGAATTGATTTATATGCTTGTTATAACGATTATAGGAATTCCAACTCTTGGAACTTTGCAAATGACAACTGAAAAATTCTTATTTATTATATTAGATATTATCTTTATTATTATTGCATATGCTTCTATTTTTACCTGTGTAACATTATTGTGTTCTGATATTACAGTTTCAACAGTTACCTGTATTATTTTGGTACTTGTAATGCTGGTAGTGAGTATGGCTCTATCTTCAACAGCAAATGCAACCAAATATTATGAAAATTATTTTGAGAATGCAAATGGAGAAATAGAAGTTTATCAAGAACCTAATCCTGATTATCCAGGAGATGTTAAGAAAAATGTAGCCAAAACAATTTTGTATTGTATTCCTACAGGACAGGCATCTCAAATTGTAAGTCAGGTAAGTAAAAAACCTTTTCAGTTGGTAGATTATATGTCAGACAATGAATTAAAAATAGCTTTTCTATATTCATTAGGTACAACAGTATGTATAACAGGTATAGGAATTTATTGTTTCAAACAAAAAGATTTGAAATAAGTTAGTAAAAAAGAGAAATGTTTCAGATTTATTAGAGTAACAAAGTAATAAAGGAGGAAAATTTAGTGGAGATATGGATGTATATAATCAGTATAATGATTTTAAGTATCATATTACTTCTAATAACAATCAAACTATATCTCATGAAAAAATCTTTAAAAGAAATCCGTATTGCACTAAATAAAAGGATAAAAACAGATACCAATCAATTGTTAACCATATCTTCATCAGACAAAGAAATAAAAAAGTTAGCAAATGATTTAAATAAAGAATTACAGGAATTACGAAAAGAAAAATTACAATATCAAAATGGAAATCAAGAATTAAAGAGAATCATTACGAATATTTCTCATGACATGAGAACACCACTTACAGCAATTAGTGGATATATTGATTTAATGAAAGAAAATAAAGAAAAGCAAAAAGAACACATGAAAATCATAGAGAAAAAGACAGAAGAATTAACTTTGCTTACAGACCAATTATTTGATTTTTCCAAAACAATGGATATAGGTGTAGAAATGCAAAGAGAGAAATGTTGTATAAATGAAATTTTAGAGGAAACTTTGGCAAATATGTATAATTGTTTTAAAGAAAAACAGATAGAACCTAAGATTGAAATATGTACACAAAAAATATATAAAAATTTAGATAAGCATAGTATTATTCGCGTGTTTGAAAATATTTTATCCAATGTTTGTAAATATAGTAATGGAGATTTTAAAGTAACATTAAATGAAAAGGGAATCATAACATTTTCAAATAAAGCCACTTCACTAGATGCAACAACAGTACAAAAAATTTTTGATAGATATTTTACAGTTGAAAATGCTAAAAAGTCTACAGGATTAGGCTTATCGATTAGTAAACAACTGGTGGAACTAAATAGAGGAGAAATATCTGCTAAATATGTTAATAAGTATTTAATTATTCAAATAGAATTTTAATCATGGTATCTTTATGGTAGAATAGAAGTATAAAAAATAAAAGGAAAATATAAAGGATAAAAATGAATAAAAAAGAATTAAAATCTATATTTTTAAAAATAAAAAAAGATGACAAAAAAGGAATGGAAGAATTATATAGCAAATACCATAAAATGGTCTATGGTATTGCTTTTTCTATACTAAAAAATAAAGAAGATGCAGAAGATATCATGCAAATTGTTTTTGCTAAAATACAAGAATTAGATAAAACAAAACTGCCATCTGATAAAGAAATCACATGGCTATATACACTTACCAAAAATGAAACATTAAATTATCTAAAAAAGAAAAAGGGAGAAATTTCATTAGATACTCTGTATGAAATAGAAAATAAGAATAACGAGATAGATGAAACAATAGATTATATAGAATTTAATCGACTAATTAGCAAATTAAATAAAAAAGAACAGGAAATTATTTCTTTAAAAGTAGTATCTGATTTTTCATTTCAGGAAATTAGTGAATTGCTAAATGAGCCTGTTGGAACAGTAAAATGGAGATATTACAAAAGTTTACGCTTTATAAAACAAATGCTAGGAAGTTTAGCAATGTTTATCATTACATTTGTTATTGGAATAAAAGCAATGCTTACAAATGTAAATACACATAAAGAACAGCAAGAGGAAATGCAAGCAGAAGATCAGCTGAATACAAATGAAAAAGAAGAGACACAAAATACAATACGACAAGATATTAATAATACAAACAATCAAGAACCTCAAGAGGAAGAACAACATAAAGAAATGCAAGATATTGTGCAAGAAGATACAACAAATTCAACAAAACAAGAAAATACAAATAAGGCAGAAGAAAATAATACCCAACAAAACGATATCATTGAAAATGTAATATCATCAGAAAATGAAACAACTTCAAACACAATTATACAAGAGAATGAAATAAAACAAGAAACAACTGTAAACGAAGGAATGGCAGAAAATCAGATTTCATATGTAGGAATAGGACTCATTGGGATATCTGTTATATTTTTCATTATGACAATTATTTTTTTCATAAAATACCAACTAAAAATCAAAAAGAAATTGTCTAAATAATAGAGGTGGTATAAATGAAGAAGAAAATCATAATTATTATTAGTATAGTTATTATTTTATTATTAATAGGATATGGAATGATTGTATACACAGATTATCATAAGGTGGTAAATGGAGAACTACCTGTTTTGGCTAACCGTTCTGATGATGGAAATTATCAAGGAATAGGCTACATAGTTGAAGTAACATATTATCCTGATACAGAGATAATTGAAGAAATGAATATGAAACTTTTTGGCAAAACAATAGCAGGAATGGTGCAAGATATCGAAGAACAAAATGAAAATCAAGAGAATCAAGAGATTGTTACTATTAGCAACGGAAATATACAAAATGAAAATAAAATCGATGCGTTTATTGATAAAGGAGATAATCGCGAAGCAGATATTTTACAGATGCATATAATTTCAAATGATAAAACAGATAATGTGACAGTAGAGTTTGTGCCAGGAACATATGATGAAACATCTTTTGAACAAAGCAACACAGAAAGTGACAATACAGTAAATAGACAAGTGCCAAGAAGCGTTACAACAGAAGAAGAATATGAAGAGGTTTATGGATATTATAAGGTGACTGTAAATGATGAAGAGACAGGAAGATATGATGGTCTACGTTGGCACATGAAAAGGATAACAAAAGATAATACAGTACAAGTTATTATGGAACCATATTTAATAGAAGTTACAGAGTTCCCTGTTATTTGCGAATATTCCTTAGACAGTTCAAATTATGAAAAGAAATTTGAATTAACATATATGGGGAGAAAAGATATGGGAGTAAAGAAAATTGCAGAAAAAAATCAATTTGATAATTTAGATTTTGGGGTATATACGATTGCAGGAGATGTGTCTATTACCATAGAAGGAGATATGGTATACACTCTAGAAGATGCTTTAAGTGAAAAAATAATTACAGTTCAAGATATCTTAGAACAAGCAAAACAAGATTTAAAATATGGATTTTGTGAAGAAGCATATTATCAAGATGGTGGTAGTAGAGAGTATCGATATGCAGAATATACTATATTAAAATATAATACATTAGATGGCAATAAAGATTTGGTAATTGGTATGCAAGGAAGTATTATTAATCAAGTAAATGCCAGTGGTTATAAGACAGAAGAGGAAAAAAATGCAGAATAATTATTTAGAAGTAGAATTTTCAATAGAATAATTTGACGGATAAAATTACTTTATACGAAAGTATAGAGTAATTTTTTTTTATGTGATATAATCAAACAGAATGAAGTGTTTGAAAAATAGGGACATTTTTTGCTATGCTAGATTTGATGTTTTTCTAACCAAGTTTGTACTTTTAGAAAGGAATGCACAGAAAATGAAAGAACAACAATATATATTAAAGAATCCAGGAACTTTTAACTTAAAAGATATATTTGAATGTGGACAATGTTTTCGATGGAATGAAGAAGAAAATGGAAGTTATATAGGTATATGGAAAGAAAATATTGTCAATATTAAAAAAGAGGGACAAGATTTTGTGTTCACTGGTATATGTAAAAACAAAAATTTAGGAGAAGAAATATATCATTATTTTGATTTAGATAGAAATTATGAACAGATAAAAAAAGAATTATCAAAAAAAGATGAATATATGAAAACAAGTATTACATATGGTAAAGGAATCAGAATTTTAAATCAAGATTTATGGGAGACCATTATATCATTTATCATATCTGCTAATAATAATATCCCCAGAATTAAGGGAATTATTGAAAGATTATCAAAAGCATATGGGAATAAAATTGAATGGAATGGGAAAGAATACTATACATTTCCTACACCGATACAGTTAAAAGATGTGACAGTAGAAGAATATAGAAAATTAGGATTAGGATTTAGAGATATTAGGTTATATGAAACGACAAAAATGATATTAGAACGAAAAGTGAATTTACAAGAATTAGAGGAAAATCCAAATACAATAGAAGTAAGAGAAAAATTACTAACCCTTTCAGGCGTTGGACCAAAAGTGGCAGATTGTATATTACTATTTTCTGATTTAAAACGATTAGAAGTATTTCCAATAGATGTGTGGGTAAGAAGAGTCATGAATGATTTATATATCAGAAATGAAGATGAAACAAAAGTAAATAAAAAACAAATTGAAAAAATTGCAAAAGAGAAATTTGGCAATTTAGCAGGTTTAGCACAACAATACTTATTTTATTGGAGAAGAGAAGCTTGATAAGATTGGGGACGAGTCGAGGGATTTTGGGGACGGACGAAAAGGGAAATTGGGGACGGCGAATCGGGAAATTGGGGACGGACTCATTTTTCCCTTTTTACTAAAATAACTTTGGAGAATATATTAAATCTTATAAAAAAGGGAAAAATGAGTCCGTCCCCAATTTCCCTCAACTTTGTCCATGTCTATGCGACACTAATTGGACAAAAAAATGTTGTAAAATAAAATTAGATATGATAGAATCTGAAACAAGGAGGGAAAAATGATTTATACAATAACATTTAATCCTGCATTAGATTATACAGTTCAAGTTGAAAAATTTAAAATTGGTGAAATAAATAGAACAAAAACGGAAACAATATTACCAGGAGGAAAAGGTCTTAATGTTTCTATTGTACTAAAAAATTTAGGAATCGATAATACTGCACTTGGTTTTGTAGCAGGCTTTACAGGAGAAGAATTAATACACAAAATGGAGTTACAAGGTGTTAAAACAGATTTTGTTAAAGTACAAAAAGGGATAACAAGAATAAATATAAAAATTAGTTCTATTAATGAAAAAAGGATAGAAGAAACAGCTTTAAATGGAATGGGACCACAAATTACAAATGAAGATATTGATGTATTATTTAAAAAAATACAAAAGATGTCAACAAAAGATATTGTGATTTTATCTGGAAGTATACCTAAAAATATTGATCGTGATATCTATGAGAAAATATGTAAAGAACTTAATGAAAAAGAAATTACTTTCATAGTGGATTCAACACAAGAATTACTTATGAATGCATTAAAGTATCATCCTTTTTTGATAAAACCCAATAAAGAAGAATTAGAAGAAACGTTAAATTGTAAGATAACAACAAAAGAAGATATAGTCAATGCTGCTAAAGAATTGAAAAACAGGGGAGCACAAAATGTTTTAGTATCCTTAGGAAATGATGGAGCACTATTGTTAACAAAGGATGATAAAACATATTATGCAAAAGCGCCTGAAGGACAAGTGGTAAATACCGTTGGCTCAGGAGATTCTATGGTAGCAGGATTTTTAGCAGGATATTATCAAACACAAGATTATGAATATGCATTAAAAACTGGAGTAGCAGCAGGAAGTGCAACTGCATTTTCTATACGACTCGCAACTAAAGAAGATGTTGATTTTATTTTTAAACAATTAGAACAAATCTAGCTTCGAGAAAACTTTTTTCTATTTTTCTAATTTAACTATGTATATTTAAGTTCTCAAAGAAGCATAAAGATTTGTCGACGCGAAAAATTGCGTAGCAATTTTTCTATGCAATGTAAATCTATTATTGAATAGGAAAAATCATTTTTTCCTATACGATAATAAAAAAATATTACAAAAGAAAGGGGTAAAAATATGAAAATTACAGATTTACTTAGTGAAAAAGCCATTATTCTGCAAGGAAAAGCAAAAAGCAAATCTGAAGCGATTGACCAATTAGTAGATTTGATGATGGCAAATGGAAACATTAATGACAAAGAAGCGTACAAAAAGGTAGTCTTAAAAAGAGAGGAGGAAGGAACAACCGGAATCGGTGAAGGAATTGCTATTCCTCATGGTAAAACAGATGCAGTGTCAAAACCTGGATTAGCCGCAATGGTGATTCCAGAAGGAGTGGATTTCAATTCATTAGATGGAAGTCCAGCAAAATTACTATTTTTAATAGCAGCACCAAACACAAAAGATAATGTACATTTAGATGTTTTAAGTAGATTATCTACGCTATTAATGGATACAGATTTTAGACAAGCATTATATGATGCAAAAACACCAAAAGAATTCTTAGAATGTATAGACAAAGCAGAAAATGAAAAATTAGGAGAAGAAAAAGCATCAAATGAGAAATATGAAATTTTAGCAATTACTAGTTGTCCAACAGGTATTGCACATACGTATATGGCAGCAGAAGCTTTAGAGCAAATGGGAGAACAATTAGGACATAAAGTAAAAGTAGAAACACATGGATCATCAGGAGTAAAAAATAAATTTACAAAAGAAGAAATCAAAAATGCAAAAGGAATTATTATTGCATCAGATACAAAAATTGATTTATCAAGATTTGATGGTAAAAAATTAATAAAAGCAAAAGTGGCAGATGGAATCAATAAACCTAAAGATTTAATTGAACATGTTTTGTCACCAAATGCAAAAACATATCATTCAGATAATAAAAATAAATCTGAAGAAAATAATGATGAAGAAAAAGAAAAAATAGGAACAAAAATTTATAAACATTTAATGAATGGTGTTACACACATGTTACCATTTGTTGTAGGTGGAGGAATTTTAATAGCAATTGCGTTTTTATTGGATGATTATTCAATAGATCCTTCAAACTTTGGTATGAATACGCCAATTGCAGCATTTTTTAAAACAATAGGAAATGCAGCATTTAATGTTATGTTATATATACTTGCAGGTTATATCGCTATGAGTATTGCAGATAGACCAGGCTTAGCAGTCGGATTTGTTGGAGGAATTTTAGCAGTACAAGGAACGACATTTGAATCACTAACAAATGGTGATATTACTTTAGTAAGTTCAGGATTCTTAGGAGCATTGATTGCAGGTTTTGTTGGTGGATATATTGTTTTAGGATTGAAGAAATTATGTAGCTATTTACCAGACAGTATAGAAGGTATCAAAACAATTCTTTTATACCCTGTATTTGGAATCTTGCTTATGGGAACATTTATGTTATTAATCAATCCTTATGTAGCAGCAATTAATACAGCAATTAATGATTATTTATCTTCAATGAGTAGTGCCAATAAAATTATATTAGGAGCCATTTTAGGTGGAATGATGGCTGTAGATTTAGGAGGACCTATTAACAAAGCAGCATATACATTCGGAACAGGAATGTTAGCATCAGGTCAATATGAAATTATGGCAGCGGTTATGGCTGGAGGAATGGTTCCACCACTTGCTATTGCATTTTTAGCAACAGCATTCCCAAGAAAAATTCCTAAAAAAGATAAACAAGCAGCATATGTAAATTATATTATGGGATTATCTTTTATATCAGAAGGAGCAATTCCTTTTGCATCAGCAGATCCATTAAGAACAATTCCAGCATTTGTTATTGGATCAGCCGTTACAGGAGCTCTTTCAATGTGGTTTAGTTGTACATTAATGGCACCACATGGAGGAATATTTGTAATAGCAACCATTGGACATCCACTAAAATATTTATTAGCAATTGCAGTAGGAGCAATCGTTTCTACCTTAATTATGGCAAAATTAAAAAAGAATTTGCCTGAATATCAAAAGTAAATATAAACTTTCTATTTAGTTCAGCACAAGGGAGATGTATTGAATATAACAGTAAAAAATAGACAAAAGCAAAAAAGTTTGATTTAAACCAGTATGTAAGTATGAAAGGAACGTGAGTAATTATGGTAAAGGATAAAATTACACTAAAAAATGAAACAGGATTACATGCAAGACCAGCAGGTGAATTAGCAAAACTTGCAGCATCATTTCAAAGTGCAATAAAATTGAATGTTAACGGTAAAACTGTTGATGCAAAATCAATATTAGGCATTATGGCAGCAGGAATTAAATATAATACAGAAATCGAAATAGAATGTGATGGAGAAGATGAAGAAAAAGCTTTATCAGAAATCAAAAAAGGTTTTGAAAATAATTTTGGTGAAGAACAAAAATAGTCAGATTTTAGTTACAGTTTAAAATTCAATTTCCGGAGGGAATATATATTATATTTTTCGCTATCCCAACACTTTACATATTCTAACTAAATCAGCTCCCACGGGACTGTCGCTGATTTATTAAGAATATGTAGCGTGTCGGTCCCCCCGAAACCCGCTTAAAATATAATATATATTCCCTTCGGAATTGAAGATTAAACTGTAACAGTTCTCATGATATATAAAGGTTTATAGGTTTGTCCGTAAAACCTAAATACATATATAAGGAATGGTACAGATGCTAAAAGGAAAAGGTGTTTCAACTGGTATAGGATTTGGAAATATAGTTGTTTTAAAAAAAGTAGAAAGAAAAATAGAAAAGAAAACAATAGAAAGTGAACAAGTAGAGCAAGAATTAGCAAGAGTTCACAAAGCATTAGAAGAAGTTATCAATGAAACCGAAATACAAATGAAAAATATGAGTGGTACAGAAGCAGATATCATGCAAGCATATGTCATGATTATGCAAGATCCATCATTAATTTCAGAAACAGAAAATGCCATTAAAAATTCAAAATATAATGCAGAATATGCTGTAGAAGTTGGATTTGATAGTGTTATACAAATTTTTGAAAACATGGATGATGAATATATGGCTTCTAGATCTAGAGATATTCTAGATATAAAAAATAGAGTATTAGGAAAGCTATTGAAGGAAGAAAATATTGATTTAAGTAATTTAAATCCAAATACAATTATTGTGGCCACAGAATTAACCACTTCTGAAACTGCAAAACTAGATTTCAAAAATGTATCTGGAATTATCACAGAGCTTGGAGGAGAAAATTCACATACATCTATTATGGCAAGAACCCATACAATTCCAGCCATTACAAAAGTAGAAGAAGCAACAAAAATATTTAAAGATGGTGATAGTGTTGCGATTAATGGTACATCTGGAGAAATCTATGTGAATCCAACGGAAGAAGAAAAACAAAAATTATTCGATTTAGAAAAACAATTAGAACAAGAAAAATCAGAATTAGATAAATATAGAAATCAACAAAGTATCACAAAAGATGGAACAAAAGTAAAATTATATGCCAATATTGGACTTCCAGCAGATGCTGAAATTGCAGTAAATAATACAGCAGAAGGTGTTGGATTATTAAGAAGTGAATTTCTTTACATGGATAGTGATGAAATGCCATCAGAAGAAAGTCAATTTGAAGCATATAAAAAAGTAGCAGAAATTATGAAAGATAAAGAAGCTATCATCAGAACATTAGATGTTGGAGGAGATAAAGATTTAAAATATCTAAAATTAGAAAAAGAAGCCAACCCATTTTTAGGATATAGAGCAATCAGATTGTGTTTAGATAATCCAACAATATTTAAAACACAATTAAGAGCTATCTTAAGAGCAAGTGCATTTGGAAAACTAGCTATCATGTTTCCGATGATATCTTCTATAGAAGAATTAAGAGCTGCTAAAGAAGTATTAGAAGAATGTAAACAAGAATTGGACAATGAAAATATTTTATATGACAAAAATATTCAAGTAGGTATCATGATTGAAATTCCATCAGCAGCATTAATAGCAGATAAATTAGCCAAAGAATGTGATTTCTTTAGTATAGGAACAAATGACTTAATCCAATATACAGTAGCAGTAGAAAGAGGAAATGAAAAGATTTCTAAACTATATACAAAATATCATCCTGCAGTTATTAAACTAATCAAAAAAGCAATTGATGGTGCACATTCAGCAAACATCATTTGTGGAATGTGTGGAGAAGCAGCAGGAGATCCAACTTTTATACCACTTCTAGTGGGACTAGGCTTAGATGAATTTTCTATGAACTCCAATAATATATTAAGAGCTAGAAGAACGATTAATAACTTGGATAAAGAAACATGTGTAAAACTAAGCGAAGAAATATTACAAATGGCATCTGCAGAAGAAGTGGAAAATAAATTAAAAGCGTTTATTAATAATTAAAATAGCAAGAAAAATCTTGCTATTTTTTTTATTGTATTATAAAATTTACAAAAGAAATGTCGCAAACAAAAACGATCTCAAAGCGACAAAAATGTCGCATAGACAAACGAACTCAATGAGACAAAAAGGAGAGAGCTATGGGCTTAAGAATCATTTATGGAAAAACAGGAACAGGGAAAAGTAGTTTATGTTTTTCAGAGATAGCAAAGTTAATAGAAAAAGAAGAAAATATATATTATATTACTCCTGAACAATTTTCATTTACTGCAGAGAAAAATTTAATGGGATTTTTAAATGAAAAAGCTGTGATGAATGCAGAGGTTATTACATTTAGTAGAATGGCAAATAGAGCTTTAAATGAAATTGGAGGAAGAAATAAAACCAATTTATCAAAATGCGGAAAAGCCATGCTAATTTATTCTATTTTATCGAAACATCAAAATGATTTCAAGTTTTTAGGGAAAAGTGATGAAAACATAGAGATTGGAATTCAAAGTATTACAGAATTAAAAAAGCATGGAATTACATTAGATATATTAGATAAAGAAATTGAAAACCTAGAAGATAAATATTTAAAAACAAAATTAGAAGATATTCGATTCATTTATCAAAACTATGAAGAACAAATTTCAGAAAATTATATTGAAGAAACAGATTTGTTAGATTTCTTAGCAAAAAATATAGAAAATTTAAGTTGGATAAAAGATAGTATTATTTATATAGATGAATTTTCAGGTTATACAGCACAAGAATATGAAGTGATAAAACAATTTATCAAATATGCAAAACAAGTCAATATCACGATATGTATTGATAATTTAGAAATGGAAACCAATCCAGATATTGATGTATTTTATTCCAATAAACAAACATTAAAAAAATTAGTTAGAATGATTGATGAAAATCATTTTAAACTAGAAGAACCTGTTAATTTGGAAAATCAATATCGATTAAAAAATGAAGAATTACAAGTTTTAAGTCAGAATTTATTAAGTATAAAATCCACAAAATATGCAAAAAATGTGGAAAACATACATTTATTTTTAGCAAAAAATAGATATTCAGAAATTGAAAATGTAGCGAAAACCATTTGTAAGTTGGTAAGAGAAAAAAGCTTAAGATACAAAGATATAGCCATCATTACAAAAAATATAGATATGTATTCTTCATTAGTGAGAAGTATTTTTGCAAAATATGATATACCAGTGTTTATCGATGAAAAAAGAGACTTAAATCAAAATATCATTGTACAATTTGTACTTTCTATATTTGAAATCTTTACAAACAATTATACCAGTGAATCCATGTTTAATTATATTAAATTAGGTTTTTTAGATATAGAAGATGATGAAATCTTCAGACTAGAAAATTATTGTACAAAATGGGGGATTAAACGAAATAAATGGAAAGAAGATTTCAAATATGAAATGGAGGATGATGCTAAGAAACAAGAAATCGAAAGATTAAATGAAATTAGAAAACAAATCATAGAACCATTAGTTGCTTTGAAGAAGCGTATAGATAAGGAAAAGACGGCAAATAATATAACCAAACAAATCTATACATTTTTGCAAGAACAACATATAGAAGAAAAAATTTCTCAAAAAGTAAAAGAGTTAGAAGAAAATGGTTTCATTGATTTAGCAAATGAATATGTTGAAAGTTATAACATCATTTTAGAAGTGTTAGATGAAATTGTTTTGGTATTTCAAGAAGATAAGATGAGTATGGATGCGTATAGCAAAATTTTAAAGATCGGACTAAAAAATAGTGAATTGGGTAAAATTCCAGCCACACAAGATCAAGTGACATTAGGAGATGTTGATAGAACAAGAAGCCATAAAGTGGATATTGTATTTATCATAGGACTAAATGATGGTGTTTTCCCAAGTGTCAATAAAGATGAAGGATTTTTAAATGATGCAGATAGAGAAAAATTAAAAAATGATGGTATGGAATTAGCAAATGGTACATTAGAAAATTTATATGAAGAAAACTTTAACATATATAAAGTTCTAACAACTGCTGAACAAGAAATGTATTTATCCTATGCTTCATCAGATGGAGAAGGAAAAGCTTTAAGACCATCAATCTTAATTCATAAAATTAAGAAAATGTTTCCAAAATTAGAGGAGCAAAGTGATGTAGTAGGTAAAAAATATGAAATTGTAGGTCAAAATATTACCTATGAAGAATTACTAGAAAAACTATATCAATTAAAAAACAAAGAAGATATAGAAAAAATATGGTATGCAGTATATGATTGGTATAAACAAAATCCAAATTGGAATACTAGATTAGAACAAGATATGGAAGGACTAACCTATACGAATGTACCTAAAAAATTAAAAAAAGAGAATATGAATAAATTGTATGGAAATACTTTACATACAAGTGTATCTAGATTAGAACAATATAGAAGATGTCCATTCTCATATTATTTACAATATGGATTAAAAGTAAAACCAAAAGAAGAATTAAAAATTCAAAGTTTTAATACAGGTTCTTTTATGCATGAAACCATTGATGAGTTTTTTAAATATGTACATGAAAATGGTTTGAATTTAGCAGAATTAGAAGAAGTGGATATTCAAAAAATTGTATCTAAAATCATTGATGAAGATTTAGAATTATCAAAAAATTACATCTTTAAGGCAACCGTAAAATATAAAATCTTAGTAAGAAGATTAAAAAAGATTGTCAGTAAAGCATTAAAATATATTATTCAAACATTAATTTATAGTGATTTTACCATTAAAGGAACAGAGGTAGAATTCGATAAAAAAGGAGAATACAAACCAATTTTATTAGAATTAGAAGACGGAAAAAGGATTGAAATTACTGGTAAAATTGATAGAATTGATATTGCAAAAGAAGAGGATGGAAATTATTTAAGAATTATTGATTACAAATCTTCAAGTAAAAATATTGATTTAAATGAAGTATATGCAGGTTTGCAAATTCAATTATTGACTTATGCAGATGCTGTATGTAAAGAAGAGGATTTGATTCCAGCAGGGATATTCTATTTTTCACTATTAGAGCAAATGATAAAAGCTGATAAAAAAATATCAGATGAAGAAATAGAAGAATTAATTAGAAAAAACTTCAAGATGAAAGGATTAATTGTGGCTGATGTAAAAGTCATTAAGATGAATGATAATTCTTTGACAACAGGAACTTCTAAAATGGTTCCCGCAGCCATTAGTAAATCTGGAGAAGTGATTGAAAAATGGACAAATGGTGTAAAACAAGAAGAATTTAGCATATTGCAAAAATATATTTATCAAACCATAAAAGAAATTGGAAAAGAAATTTTTGATGGAAATATTGATTTAAAACCATACTATAAAGAGGGAAAAACACCATGTGAATATTGTGAATATAAATCCATATGTACATTTGATCCAAGAAGAAAAGAAAATACGTATCAATATATTAACAAATTGTCAAAAGATGATATAATAAGAAAAATGGAAAAAGAAATTCATAACAATTCATAGCGTATATATAGAATGTTGTATATTAATATTTCATAAATTTTTCGGTTCAATACGGAAATATAAGAATTTCCTTCAATCACATTCAAAATTTATTTAATATTAATATATCAACATTATATAAAATTATTTTGAAATGTGAATTGTAAGAAAAGTTCATAAATGAAAATATAAACGGAAGAGGAAAAGGAATTTTTATGGTAGAAAAAGAAAAAGTACAGATGAGAAAACGAAATATGAAATTGTTTCCCATATATAAAACACTTAGCTGGGATTATATATTCTTTTATACAACTAATTTTTTATTTTTAACACAATGTAAACATATTCATCCAGCAGATGTTGTATTAATAGATTCATTTTATGCTTTATTTGGAATTATTATGCAGGTTCCAGCAACATTTGTTATAGAATATTTGGGAAGAAAAAGAAGTATGATATTAGCCAATTTTTTGAATTGTATCTATATGTTAGTGGTCATGTTTAGTACAAATTTATTTAACTTGATTACTGCAGAGTTATTGTCATCACTGGCTTTTGGCATTAAAGAATCGGTGGATCCAGCTTTATTAAATGAATCTATACCACCTTCAAAATATAAAAGTAAAATTTTCGCAAAAATTAGTCAAAAAGGAATGGCAAACTATTATATCATTAATGCTATAGCAACTGTATTGGCAGGATTCTTCTATGATATCAATCCATACATACCAATTACATTATCTTTCATAATTACTATATTGGTAACCATCCTATCTACAGGATTTATTGAGCCACAGACCACAAGGAAAAAGCATAAAGTCCAAGAATTTAATCAACTAAAGGACTTAAAAGACTCTTTTAAATTTATTTTAACTTCAGAAAGGTTAAAAGCTTTAATCCTATTCTCAGCGGTATCAGGTGGTATTATAAGTCTTATGGCAACATATGAAGTGAGTTTACTAGAAGATTTTGATATGCCAGCAAAATATTTATGTATGATTTTTGCTATATTAGGAATTATTTCAGGAATATTAGCGAATAAACAGGAAGCATTTCATGAAAAATATCGAAATAAGTCTTTATGTACGTTATTTGGAATAATAGGTGGAACAATTTTAATAGCAGGTATATGTGGAGTAATTGCAAAACAGTATAGTCTGTTTATTATATTTATCGTTGTTACATATATGATTCGATATTCCTGCCAAGGTATGTATTATCCTTTAACAGAAAGGTATTTAAGAAATTTCTCAAATGAAAAGATTGATACAAAAATATTTACGGCAAAAAATTTCTTGAAAAGTATATTAAGTGCTGTGATTGGTATAATGGGTTCATTTTTGTTAGATAGAATGAATATTTCTTATTGTATGCTGATTATAGGAATTTCAACAATTATTCTTACAATACTTATGAATCAATACATGAAACCAAGGGTAGGTTTGAAACCAGAAGAATATGCGAAAGAAGAGATTCAGTATGATGAGTTAGTAAACAAATGAAAAGAAGGGGGTAGTCTATGAGAAATAAAGAAGATGTACGTATGATGAGAAAAACAAATATGAGAATATTTCCAACATACAAGAAATTAGCTTGGGATTATTTATTTTTCTATACGATAGACTTCTTGTTTCTAACACAAATAAAAGGAATTAATCCTTCAGATGTGATGCTAAAAAGTACATTTTTTGCTTTTTTTAGTATGATATTACAAATTCCTGCAAATATTATTGTTGAATTTTTAGGTAGAAAAAATAGTATCATATTAGGAAACATTTTAGGTTGTTTGTATATGGTAATTATCATGATGAGTAAAAGTTTGTTTGACTTAATCATAGCAGAGTTTTTCAGTAGCATGGCATTTTCAATAAAAAATGTAGCAGAACCTAGTTTATTAAATGAATCTATTCCGCCATCAAGGTATAAAAGTCAAATATATTCTAAACTTAGCTCAAAAGGGGCATCAGGATTTTATTTCATTGATGCGATTTCAAAAATTGTTGCAGGTATATTATTTACAGTGAATGCATATTTACCAATTTTATTATCATTATTTGTATTAATTATCGTAACAGTATTGTCAATTGGATTTATAGAACCAGTTAAAAAGAAGAAAAAAGGAAATGCTGTATTAACATATAGAGTGGAGATGAAGAATGTAAAGCAAGGGTTTGCATTTGTACTAAAATCAGAAAGATTAAAAGCATTAATCTTATGTGCAGCCTTGATATATGCATTATTACAAATATCTTTGACTTATAATGTAAGCTTGGAAGAAAATATAGGATTATCATCAGTCTTTATAGGAGTTATAGCAGCAATGGGAGGAATGATTAGTGCATTAGCTTCTAAATATCAAAATCAATTTCATAATAAATTAAAAAATAAAAGCTTAATCACCATTGCAATATTACTTTCTATTAGTGTAATCTTTGCTGGCATTGTAGGAATAGGGGCAAAAGAATCCATTGTGTTAATGGTATTAGTGATATTAGCAATATTTATGTACAATTTTTGTTGGGGAATGTTTCATACAAGCATTGATAAATATCTGAGAAATTTTTCTAATGAAAAAATAGATACAAAAATATTTGCCGCATATAATTTATTTAGAAATGTATTCAGAATGATTGGAACATTATTTGCATCATTCTTGTTAGATAAAATGGCCACAACCTATTGTATGATTATTATAGGTGTTTTATTTACAATCATATATATATTATTGGGAAAATATATGAAAACAAGAGTAGGATTGAAGCCAGAAGAATATTCTAATGAGGAAAGAAAATATGATGAATTAAATCAAGCAAAAGAGTAAATAAAAAATATAAATGAACTATATATTTGTTTTATGAGGTGATAATGTGAAAGATTTATCCAATAAAAATGTAATTCATGTAAAAGATAATGACATAGAATATTTGCAATTTAAAAAATTATTAGAATATAAAGAAATCATAAATCATGCATATGCATTAGGATTAGACGTGGGATTTAAAACAACCAAACCAAATCAAAAACCAACATCACCAGAAAGAATGGAATTGGCAAGAACATCATATCAAAAATTATGTAGTAGCATGGGAAGTAAGGATGCACATATTGTGCAAGCCAATCAAAATCATACAGATATTGTCAAAATTGTTCAAACAAAAGTAAATGTAGATGAACCAGATTTTAGTTTGACAGAAGAAGGAATAGAAGATGGACTAATAACAAATAAAAGAAACTTAGCATTAGCAACTACTAATGCAGATTGTATCTTATTATTATTTTTTGATCCAGTAAAACGTGTAATTGCCAATACACATTCTGGTTGGAGAGGAACCTTGCAAAGAATTTCTATTAAAACTGTTCAAAAAATGATGAAAGAATTTGGAAGCAATTCCCAAGATATTATATGTTGTATTTGTCCAAGTATTCGAAAATGCCATTTTGAAGTAGATAAAGATGTGAAAGATATGTTCCAAAATGAGTTTTATGATTTAGAAAATGCTAAATTTATAGACATAGAAGAGGAAAATAAACAAAAGGTAATTCGATTAAGAGATTTTATAGAAGAAAAAGTAGAAAATACAAAATGGAATATAGATACAGTTTTGATTAATAAAATTCTTCTTCAAAGAGAAGGATTAAAACCAGAAAATATTATTGATTCAGGAATTTGTAGTGTTTGTCATTCAGATGTCATACATTCCTATCGAATCGAAAAGAAAGATTATAATACAGAAACAGCAGTTATAGAATTAAAATAGAAATTATATGAGTTCTGTTTAGGTTTCTGTGTAAACCATGGTATTCATAAATTATTTAATTACGAATATGCTTGTATTGAACCGAGTAATAAATAATTTATGAATACCATGGTTTACACAGAAGGTTAAGTATAAATATTGTATTGATAAAAAAATTAATAATAAATAAAGGATGTAGTAAAAATGTTTAAAACATGGGAAGAGTTAGAAGAATCTATTAAAGATTGTAATAAATGTAAATTATGTAAAACTAGACAAAACATCGTGTTTGGAACTGGAAATAAACATGCTAAGTTAATGTTTATTGGAGAAGGACCTGGAGCAGACGAGGATAGATTGGGTGAACCTTTTGTAGGAAGAGCAGGAAAATTAATGAATTTAGCATTTGAAACTTTGGGGATTGATCGAAAAGAAGTGTATATTGCCAATGTTGTAAAATGTAGACCACCAGGTAATAGAAATCCAGAAGAAGATGAATCAGTAGCATGTCTAGATTATTTAAGAAATCAAGTAATATTGGTACAACCAGAAATTATTGTCTTATTAGGAAGTGTGGCTTTGAAAAATATTCTGGGAAAGGAATTTGGTATTACAGCTTCGAGAGGAAAATGGGTAGAAAAGAAAGGAATAAAATATATGCCAACTTGGCATCCAGCAGCATTGCTAAGAGATGAAACGAAAAAAATTGATTTTATAAAGGATTTACAAAAAGTAGTTGAAGAGATAAAATTGATATAAATATTAAAATAAGTTACTCTTCAGTGTGCAATTTCTGGAAGGTATATATATTATATTTTTCGCTATCCCAACACTTTACATACTGTACATAAATCAACTCCCACGGGACTGTCGTTGATTTATTAACAGTATGTAGCGTGTCGGTCCCACCCGAAACTCGCTTAAAATATAATATATATACCTTCCAGAAATTGCATACTGAATGATGCTATAATTTGATATACTATTAAGTCACTTTTATTGACTTAATCATGTAAACAATGTAAAATATTTTATAGGATAGGTAAAAAGGAATTGATAATCTCAATTCTTTTTTATTGAATAGAAAAATTTAATTTTTCCTATTCAATAAAAAACGATATTGCACAGAAAAATTGCGTAGCAATTTTTTGCGTCGACAAATCTTTACACTTCTTCGAGGACTTAAATGCATATAGTTAAATTAAAAAAGTATAGAAAAGTTCTTAAGAAACGAGAATTGTCCAAAATAAATATATAAAATGATAAGAGAAAAGAGGCGTCAAAATTGATAAAAGAAGTAGAAGAAAAAGTGAATTATTGTTTGAATTGTAAGGTAAAACCATGTTCCTTAAAAGGGTGTCCATTAAATAATCATATACCAGATTTTATACAAGCTTTAAAAAAAGAAGAATATTTTGAAGCTTATAAAATTTTATCAGAAACTACTGTTTTACCAGGTGTATGTGGAAGAATTTGTCCACATGAAAAACAATGTCAAGGTTCTTGTGTAAGAGGAATAAAGGGAGAACCTGTTTCCATAGGAGAATTAGAAGCCTATACTTTTGATAAAGTACATGAATTAGGATATCATTTATCAGATTGTTATGAAAAGGTGGAAAAGAAAGATAAGAAAGTAGCCGTTTTAGGAGGAGGACCAGCAGGATTAACTTGTGCAGCTTTTTTAGCAAAAGAAGGTATACAAGTAACCATATATGAAAAATATGACTATTTAGGTGGTTTATTAATGTTCGGAATACCAAATTTTAGACTACCAAAAGAGATCGTAGAAAATACAGTAAAAGATATTCTAGATTTAGGAATAGAAGTAAAATATCAACAAGAGCTTGGAAAAGACTTTACTTTGAAAGATATAGAAAAGGAATATGATGCCATATTTTTGAGTATTGGTGCAAATTGTTCTTCTAAGATGGGAGTAGAAGGTGAAGATTTAAAAGGTGTTTATGGTGGAAATGAGTTACTAGAATATAATTTACATCCTAATTATAAAGGAAAAAAGGTCATTGTGACAGGTGGAGGAAATGTAGCAATGGATTGTGCCAGAACTATTAATCGATTAGGAGCAAAAGAAGTGACTGTTGTTTATAGAAGAGCAGAAGAACAAATGCCAGCAGAAAAGAAGGAAATACAAGATGCAAAAACAGAAGGAGTAAAATTTGCTTTTCAAAATAATATTGTCAAAATATTAGGAAACGAAAAAGTAGAAAAAGTAGAATTAATCAAAACAAAGTTAGTACAAAAAGAAGGAGAAAGCAGATTATCTCCTGTCAATATTGAAAATAGCAATTACCAAGTAGATGTTGCTTATATTGTGATGGCATTAGGCTCAAAACCACAAGAATATGTAAAAGACCTTGGATTAGAATTAAATAAATGGGGAAATATACAAGTAGATGAAGAATATAAAACATCTAATCCTAAAGTGTATGCTGGTGGAGACTTAGCAGGTATGAAAGGAACTGTTGCATGGGCAGCAAAATCAGGAAGAGAAGCTGCAAAAAATATCCTGAAAAATATATAAAAATATGTATGATAAAATATGTATCGTAAAATATGCATTGTACATAAAAATAAATAAAAACACTTTATTGAATGAAATTAAATATTCACTAAAGTGTTTTTTATTGTCCAATCAACAATGTTCAAAGAAACCCGACTGCAATTTTACTGCTATCGGGTTATATGCTTATTGTTTTAGACAACAAGGTTCCGACTGCAATCTTGATTGCTATGTCGGCTCAGGTTCTTATTTTAAACATTATTATTTTCAGTTTCAGAAGACCTACCTAAAAGAATTCGTTTGATAGTTTTAAATAATTTCATAATTTTGCTTTCATTTTTTTGTTTTGTATTAAGAGCTGTCTCAATACCACCATTTTCTAAAATATTATACTTATGTTCTAACTGAGACATTTTTTCAACATAGTAATCATTAAAAAATGTGTAGCCTTCAGCAAATCCTAAATAAGCCTTTATATCATATAATTTTTTTCTATAATTTTCTAATTCTTCCAAATTGGTTATATTCAAAAATGCCTTATCAAAATAACTAGAAATAATTAAATTTTGTGTTCTTAAAAATATTATTTTAATTTTTTCTTTTAAATCATCAATTTTTTTAACCATATCATCCACTTTTTTATTTCTATCATCAATTAAAGCAATTTTATTATTTAGCTTGATAATATCTTCTTCTGCAAATAAAATATCATCAAGAGCGTTTTGAATGGCCATAAATGCTTTTTGTGATGTCAATTCAGAAAATCTTATTTTAAAATTATCATCACTATTTAACGTACTTTTGAATAGAACATCTTCACCTGTAATGAAGGCTAATTGACTGACAAGACAACACTCTAAAGGATAATACGAAGGACTTGTTGTTTCAAAGCTAATCCCAAAATATTTTACATAATCTTTTGGAATACCAATCACTTTTGATGACATTAATTGAACAGCTGCTTCATTTAGTCCTAATCCATAAATTTTAAATTCTGTATAATCACATAATCCCATTTTTAATAAATAGTTTCTTTTATCTTTTATTTCTTGAAGATAATGAATACATTCGTGAATGGCAAATTCTTCCATGTCTTCTTCTGGAATATGTTCATTAAAATAAATAGATGTATTTTTATAATAATAATTTGCTTCTGCCATTCCTTCAGGCATTTTAGCTTTGTACATATCTAGTCTAGATAATTTTATAAATAGTTCATTTTCATTTAGTCCATAAGAAGGAAAGGTTTGGCATAATTTAGATGCAATATTTTTAGCAATAGAATTAATCTTTAGGGTATCTAATTTTTGAGTTACTTCGATTCCATCCTTTTTTAAATCAGATTTTATACTCATTTTTGTTCTCCTTAGTCTATAATTATCTAACCATATTATACTATAAGAAAAGATGAAGAATATTTCAATATGGTTAAATATTCTTTACAGTTTAATGACAAATGATGAATGTGAAAATGCAGATTAAGAAAAATAAGTTTTTTTAAGAATAAAATAATAATCGTATAAATGTAGAATTTTGTCGAAAAGTTTTTGTTGACATTATAGGATTTAGAATATATAATAGCAAAAAAAGAAAGGAGGGAAAGAATGAGTAACACAAATCGAGAATTACTTTTAAAAATATATAAAGAATTACAAGAAACAAAAGACAAAGTAAAAGATATACCGGAAATGAAAAAGCAACTGGAAGAAATACCAGAAATGAAAAAGCAACTGGAAGAAATACCAAAAATGAGAAAACAACTGGAAGAAATACCAGAAATGAAAAAGCAACTGGAAGAAATACCAAAAATGA
>CALXKE010000028.1 GCA_944388805.1 uncultured Clostridia bacterium
ACACAGAAGTCAAGCTCTGATGTGCCGAAAATACTTACGAGTTACCTTGTTGGGAAGATAGGTTGTCGCTAGATTTTATATATTCCTCTTTAGCTCAGTTGGTAGAGCGCTCGGCTGTTAACCGATAGGTCGTTGGTTCGAGCCCAACAAGAGGAGCCAAAAAAGTAGGTGTTTACCTACTTTTTATTTATGCCCAGATGTCTACAAAGGAAGGCAATGTGGGCAGTTTTTCATTTATAACATTTACTAAATATACGTATAAATTTATTTGCACTACTGTGCCTAATACTGTACAGAATTCAATAATACCATTTACGCAAAATGACTTTTTTGATAAAATAATATTGTATTATAGGGGGGAGTTATAATGGAACATTTAATTAAATGCATATTAGAGCAAGAAAAATTTGATTATAAACAAATAATGAAATCAACTTCTGGTTTTACTAATGTAGTTTACATTGTAGACTCAATGGTTATAAAAATAGCTTTAGATGAAGAAAAGAAAAAGAAACTCGAAAAAGAAATTAATATCTATAAAAACATAAAAATAAATAACATTCCCCAATATTTAGCTAGTGGACAATTTGATAATTGTTTATATTTGATTATTTCAAAAGTAAATGGTAGAGGATTATATTCTGTTTGGCACAGCTTAAGTGATTTTGAAAAAGAAAAATGTATAGAGCAGATATCAAAAATTTTAAAAATGTTTAATAATCAAAATGCAAATTTTCTAGGTAAAGAATATAAAATATATGATTGGGAAAACTTCGTAATAGGAAAACTAAAAGAAAATAAGCAAGGGTTAGATAAATTAGGGATAGACACAAAAAAGATATCCTATTTTATAGAGAATAATGACTTATTTAAAGATAATTCATATGGACTAGTATATAATGATGCTCACTTTGATAATTTTATATATGATAATGGTAATGTATCTATGATTGATTTTGATAGAGTTATATATGCACCTATAGATTATGAAATGTTGATTTTTAAAACAATGTGTGATAATCCTAGCAAGTTTGCAAGTGAAGAAGATGAAGCAAATGTTTTTGATGAAGATTTTGTTCAAGTTTATGATTGGTTTAAAAAATATTATAAGGAATTATTTATGCTTCCTAATATCGAACAAAGAATAAAAACATATCAATTTAACTACCTTTGTGAACAGGCATTGAAAATGAAAAATCGTGCAATTGGTAATCAATGGGCAGAAGAATTAGCTAATAATTTTGACATATAAAAATAAATAATAAGAGATTATATTAGAGAAAGATGCTATAAATTATACTATGATGCTACTACTGTACTAATAGAACCATTTTTTTGCAAAACACGTAATATCAATGCTTTGAAGAAAATTGGAAAAAATATATAAATGAAGAAGACAATTTTTATGTAATCAATTCCAATAAAATAGGTGATGAACAACTAGGAATTCCATTTGATTAGGATACTATTATAAAAAATATGATAGGAAGAAAAGAATCTTTTAACTTTCTATTTATAAAAAAAGTTAAATAGTTTCTTGCAATATTTTAAAAATTATGTTAAATTATAAACAACAGGTGTAGCAAAAAATTACCAACTCGTGCATACAATTCTTGCAATATATTGCTATACCTACATTTGAAACGGAAATAAGTAACCTTTTTTGCTACAGACTTTTCGAAAACGTCTCTCGCAAAGGAGCCAAAAGTAGCAGATATGTACAAAGTATATATCTGTTATTTTTTGTTTAAGTAAAATGATTACATTTATAATTGTTTTTATCTTAAATATATGATATAAATAAAAAAATTATGTTATTGTAAATATTGTTATATTTTTTGGAGGATAAATTATATGGAAAAATTAAATATCTTAGGAACAGGTAATGCAATGACTTTAGATTGTTACAATACTTGTTTTACGTTAGAAAATAATGATGGAGAACATATATTAGTAGATACGGGTGGAGGACTACAAATTATAAAACAATTAAGAGATGCAAAAATTGATTTTAGAAGAATTCATAATATTATTTTGTCACATAAACATACAGATCATATTTTAGGTATGTTTTGGATTATAAGATATGCCCAAAAATTTTTTGATAGTGATAATTATGATGGAAATCTTATTGTTTACATGCATAAAGAATTAGAAAGTACAATAAGAAAAATAATGTTTGAAGTATTACCTCAAAAATTTACTAAATTTATTGATAATAGAATTATATTTAAGATAGTAGAAGATAAAGAAGAAGTAAAGATTTTAAATTATAATATTAAATTTTTAGATGTACACGCTAAAAAAGATAGACAATTCGGATTTAAAACTACATTAGAAAATGGAAAGAAATTTGTATTTTTAGGTGACGAAACATTTGATGAACAATTAAGAGACGAAGTAATAAATACAGATTGGTTATTACATGAAGCAATGTGCATGGATTCAGAAGCTGATATTTTTAAACCATACGAAAAAATGCATTCAACTGTTAAAACAGCTTCAGAGATTGCAACAAGTTTAAATATAAAAAATTTAGTATTGTATCATGCCAGTGATAATAATTTAAAAGATAGAAAAAAGCTTTATACAGAAGAAGCAAGAAAATATTTTAATGGAAATATATTTGTTCCAGATGATTTAGATGTTATTGACTTATAATTATTGAAAGAAGCAATGTTAGTTTTAACATTGCTTTTTATAGTTTAAAACTGAAGGAGCTTTAGCCTATTAATTCTTATTATTTCCAACATTTACTGGATTTTAACAAAAAAATTATATATAATGCACATAGAATAAAAGAGAATAGATTTATTGTAGGATATAGTAACAGGAGGTTGGTATTAATGAAGCAAAAATTAATTAGAATGAATTCTATTGATGGAATAGAAATGCCAGGAATTTTATACGAACCAGAAGAAAAAACTAATGCTATAGTTATTGAAGTTCATGGACTATGTGGAAGTTTCTATGAGAACCGTTTTATAGACATTTTAGCTAAAACATATACAAATAAAGGAATTAGTTTATTAACTTTTAATAATAGAGGAACTAATTTTGTTGCAGAATTATTGCAAGGAAATGATTTTAAGGTAATAGGTGGTTGCCACGAAAGATTTAAAGATTGCTTATTAGATATAGAAGGCGCAATTAATTTTGCAAAAGAAAAAGGATATAATGAAATTATTCTACAAGGACATAGCTATGGATGTAATAAAGTAATTTATTACTATAATAAAAAACAAGATAAAGCTATTAAAAAACTTGTATTATTAGGACCATGTGATATACAAGAGGAATGTAAGAAATATTTATCAGAAGACGAATATAATAATTTAAAAAGTGAATCAGCTAGATTAGTTAAAGAAGGAAAACTTACCCAAATGCTTGATTTTTCTTTAAATGGTAATGGAAAAATCTCAGCAGGAACATATTATTATGATTTTTTACCAAATACTGAAACAGATTTTATAAGATATCGAGAAGGCGTAAATAGTAAAAGTAAAGAATTAAATAATATTAACATTCCAGTTTTAGCCATATTTGGAGATATGGATGAATGTGTATTAACACAAGATATAGAAATTGTAAAAGGATATTTAAAAAACAATATAAAAGAATGCAATATTCAAATTATCAAAGGAGCTGACCATTCTTTTACAGATAAATATGAAGAGTTAGGAGAAATAATAGAAAAAAATATATAAGGAGGAATAATATGTTAAAAGAAAAATATGAAAAGTGGACAAAAGAATTTATGGAATCATGGAAAGAATTAGATTGGAAAAGAACATTAGAAACATTAGATAAGAATGTAGAATATTACGAAAATCCAATAGACAAACCATGCCAAAATTTTGAAGAAGTAACAAATTTATGGAATATTGTTGCAGATAATCAAAAAGATATAAGTTATGAATTTGAAATTATTTCTTATAATGAAAATGCATGTATAGTAAATTGGCAAATGACTAGAACAATGACTAAATCAGAAACAAAACAAGAAATTGACGGGATTTTTCAAGTTTCTATAAACGATGAAGGAAAATGCACTTATTTTAAACAATGGAGATTTACCAGAGAATCTAAATAAGGAGATAAATTATGAATTATAGTTATGTTATGGGAATAACTGATATTAATGAGTTAAGAGAAAACGGGTTTAATATAAAAATATATGGAGAAAATTATGGTATTTCATTTTCTGATGACAAAATAAAAATATTTGAAGAATTTATTTGTAAAAACTTACAAAACGGATTTTGGAATGAATATTTAGGGAAAGAAAAAGTATTTATTTTTAAATCAGAAAATAGTGAAATAAAAAGATATGTTCTAAATAATGATAATGAAGAAGAAATATTAAACTTGTGCTCAAAATTTGCAGAATATAAATTTGAATCTATTACAAAAATGTTAAAAGATAATGAATTTTATTTAGATACATATTTTAAAAATACATTTATTAATTTTTTAATAAATGCTAAGAAATCAACTTATGCAAATAGTAATATAAAAAAAGTAGAATCAAGTCGAGTAGGTTCATCAGATTATCACTATGAAGAAATTATAGATAATAAAAAATATATTTATCATGATACATATTTTGGTGGAACTAAATTTATGGGAGAAGAAGTTGTTTACTGTGATGATAGTAAGCCTATATGGGGAATGAACTATTATGGAGTTACATTGGACGATACTCTTGGAGAAGAGGCAATGGACAAGGCTTTAAGACCTGCTTTAATGAAAGTAGGAGAAGATGAAAATATTATTCCAGTAAGAGGAATTGCTAAATTTGAAAATAATGGATACACATATACATTCAAAACAACAGGAACAATAGAAAAATTCGATGGAATAGAACAAATATATAAAGATAATAGATTGATTTATGAACTTCATTGTTCAGGAGGAATGATAGTTTAAAGAGGTGTTTTTATGAATATTTATATAACATATGAAAGAAGCTTTTTTACAGAAAAGCAAATTGAAAATTTAAGTAAATATGCTAAATTGATTTTTTTAGAAAGTTATTTTGATTTAGATTCTGCAGAATATTTAAAAGATGATGAAGAAAAAATCTTAATGGCAGATCCGGAGTGGTATCATTGGAATTTAAGAAAAGATCACATAAGCAAAATAAAAAATTTAAAAGCTATTTGTATAAATACTACTGCATTTGATTGGATTGATGGAGAATATTGTAATAATAATGGAATAATAGTTACACATACACCAAAATATTCAACTGATTCTGTTGCTGAATATGCCATATTTTTGATGATGTGTTTAGCAAAGAAATTGCCAATTCAAATAAAAACAAATTATAAAATGGAATATAATCATGAAATGCTAAATACAGAAATAAGAGATAAAACAGTAGGTATTATTGGTTTAGGGACTATTGGAACAAGGATTGCAGAGCTTTGCAGTAATTTAGGAATGAAAGTTATATATTGGAGTAAAAATAAAAAAGAAAATAGTTATCAAAGAGTAGAAGTTGATGAAATCTTTAAGAAGGCGGACTATATTATTCCAACATTTGCAACTAATGATGAAACAAGAAAATTAATTACAGACGAAAGAATAGAAATGATGAGCGGAAATAATTTAATAAATATTATTATAAATCCAGTAGAAATTTATAATCATAATTTAGTATTGGAAAAAGCAGGAAAGAATGAGATTGGATATGCTTTCGAAATATATGATGATAAAACTTTAAATGATTTTAAAGGAAATGTTATGGCAACAGCTCCATATTCATTTTATACAAAAGAATCAATTGATAGGTTAGTAGAATTATGGTGTAATAATACTATAGGAATATTAAATAATAATTTGCAAAATGTTGTTAAATAAAAGGACTAATTTCTTTGTCTTAATAAGATGGAGAAATGAGTCTTTTTTTTATGGAAAATGCATTAAAAGTATGATAATATATAACAAATAAAATTTGGGGGAATTCATATGGAAAATTTAGAATTTATGAAAAGATTTAGACCAGAGGAATTATGTATAAAAGAATTTAAAAATTGGATTGTTTGTATTAGAAAAAAACAAGTAACATTAGGAGATACAATTATTGCACTTAAAAGAGAAACTCCTAATATCAGTGATATGACGAAAGAAGAATCTGCTGAGTTTGTAGAAGTTACAAAATGGTATGAAAATACATGTAAAGAAAAATTTGGAGCTATAAAGTTTAATTATATAGCTATGATGATGCATGATTTATTTGTTCATTATCATGCATTTCCAAGATATGATAAAAAAGTAAAGTTATTTGATATTGAATGGGAAGACAGAAATCCTCTAAATTGTTTTGGGTCAGTAGAAGATACAGATGATGAAGTTTTATTTAAAATTATAGATTATATGAAATAAAATTGGGATGAAATAGAAAAATATAAAAGTGAAAGAGGAAATTAATATGAATATAGAAGTTAATAAAGTATTAATTACTGTAACTGTTCCAACAGAAAATGCAGAAGAAGTAAGACACGCAATATTTGAAGCAGGAGCAGGTGTAATTGGAGATTATACACATTGTACATCAAATTCAATTACTAAAGGAACATTTATACCTGTAGATGGAGCTAATCCATATATAGGTCAAAAAGATAAGTTAGAAGTTGTAGAAGAAGTAAGAATAGAAACAGTTTGTGATATAAAAATATTAAAACAAGTATTAAAAAGATTAAGAGAAGTACACCCATACGAAGAGCCAGGAATAAATATTATTCCTCTTATTGATGAAGAAAATTTATAGATGAGGTATATGATATGTCAAATAGAATAGAATTAGAAGCAAGTTATCATTTAAATGATGATTATAGTGAAATATTAGAAAAAATAAAACAAGAAGATTTTAAATTAATAAGTGAAGTTACAGAAGAAGATACATATTATACAGATAAAGATTTAATATTTATAAACAATAGAATTTGTTTAAGAACAAGAAAAATAAATGAAGATTATTTAGAACTTACATATAAGCCTAAAAGTGATGACTTAACAGAAAAATATGGTAAAAAAGAAGTAAATATAAAAATTGATGCAAAAGATTATTCAGATATCAAATATGTATTAACAGAATTAGGATATTTAGAATATGTTTCTTTTAAAAAACATAGAAAAACATATTCTAAAGAAATAAATAATGTAGAATATAATATTATGATAGATAAAATAGATGGAGTTGGTAATTTTATAGAGTTAGAAATATTAGTAGATACAGAAGAGGAGCAAAAAAAATTACATGATGAACTAGATAATTTTGTGGAAAGAATGAGTTGTAGTAAATTAAAAGAAAAGGAAAAGCCTTATAGGGATATAGTAAAAGAGCATATGAAAGGAAATAAAAATGAAGGTTAAATTTGTAAGACATGGACAAACAGATTTGAATAGTCCAATAAGAAAAATGCAAGGAATTTCAGATTATGATTTAAACAGTAATGGAATTAAACAAGCAGAGGAAACAAGGGATAAACTTGCAAATGAAGATTTTGATATAATAATTAGTTCTCCACTTAAAAGAGCAAAACATACAGCAGAGATTATAAATGAAAAGAAAAATGTTCCGTTAATATTAGATGATAAAATTAAAGAAAGAAATTATGGAAAATTAGAAGGACAGCTTTTTAAAAAAGAATATTGTAATTTGAACTTTGATTTTGAAAGTATTGAAGGAGAATCTTTAGAAAAATACGAAACAAGATTAAAAGAATTTATACAAGACATAAAAGAAAAATATTCTGATAAAAAAGTTTTGGTAGTAGCACATAATGGTGTAATAAGTGTACTAAGCTGTATATTAGAAGGTATGCCAGAAGATGGAAATTTTGAAGCACGCGGAATAAAAAATGGCGAAGTAAAAGAATTCGAAATATAGAAGAGTTTTTATATAATAATATAAAAAAACTTGGAAATATGCATCTTGTGTGATATTATGTAGAAAAATATCGAAAGGAGTTGCTTTTATGAATTTAGAGCTTCCAAAAGAGGATGTTACATTTGGCACTATGGGAGAGGTAAAAAATGGTATTTTGTACATTTATCGGTTAAATTGTTTTTACAATTTAATGACAGAAATTGCGTATTATATTTATGGAACTGATAAATGTTGGTATTGTGGTAAATTGTGTAGAAGAGGACCTGGGGAACTAAATGACCAAAGAGCAAAAGTTACTTTGGATCATTTAATTCCAGCAAGTATTGGTGGTCCAACAATCGTAAATAATTTACGACCAGCATGTCATAGTTGTAATGACAAACTAAAGGGAGATTTAACCTCAGAACAATTTATAGAGATTTTATCTTTGCAAGAGCAGTTAGAAGAATGTTCAAGCCAAGAAGGTAGAATCAAATTAAATAAAAAAATTGCGATGAGGCGTGTTCAAATGCGGAATGAACTTGCAAAAAAAAGAAGAGGAATTATTCCATATTTGCCGGAGGAATGGATTTCTAAGGATGTAACTGGTGATTTATATGGTACAATATCACCAGATATAAAACTTGGAAAACAATTTAAAAGGCAGGATGAATTTTATCAGAAATACAAAAGAATAAGAGATCCTTTAGTTATTAGTAATAATGGCTTTTTGCTATCTGGCTATAATTCAGTATCAATTTCTAAAAAGCACGAAATACCATGGCAACTGCAGAAAATTGTTTTAGAAAATGTTTTTGTTTATCTTAGAAGAGGGACGCCATACTAGGGCGTTCTTCTTGCATCTAATAAATTAATTTGATAGAATACGCTAAAGTAGAATAGGAGGTAACACATGAAAGAAGAATTTTTAGCTTTATTAAGAAGCGTTGATAGAGAAGGAATGGATGAATTAATAAATTTTATAGAAAAATCAGATTTTTTTAAGGCTCCAGCAAGTACAAGATTTCATGGTAGCTATGAAGGTGGATTATTGGAGCATAGCTTAAATGTGTATAAATTATTATGTGAAAAAGTAAAAAATTGTCCTATAGAAATAAATGTTTCACAAGACAGTTTAATAATAATTGCATTATTACATGATATTTGTAAGGCTAATTTTTATAAAGTAGATTATAGAAATGCAAAAAATAGTTTAGGAGTATGGGAAAAAGTTCCATATTACACTATTGAAGATACTATTCCATATGGACATGGAGAAAAATCTGTAATGATGATTTCTGAATATATAAAATTAACAGTTGAAGAAAAATATTGTATAAGATGGCATATGGGATTTACAGAACCAAAAGAACTTTATAATACTTTAGGACAAGCGTATAAAAAATACCCATTGGCATTATTAGTACATGAAGCAGATTTAGAAACTACATATTTTTATGATGTATAAAGTAGGTGGTTTTAAATTATGAATTTAAGTGATTTAAATGCAGAATATGATAGATTACAACAAGAATATGGTGCGAAAGAATTAAAATCTATATATAATGGTGGATGTACAAAAAATCCAGATATTTGTTTTGTGTTTATGAATCCAACTGGAAGAAATGTTGCATCAGATCCTAATTGGAAAGGTAGAAGATCACCATGGATTGGAACAAAAAATATATGGAAATTATTTTATAGAATTGGCTTACTTGATACAGAGATATATGATGAAATTCAAAGAAAAAAGCCACAAGAGTGGGACGAGAAATTTGCTGATTTAGTATATAATGATGTAGAACAACATAAATTTTTCATAACTAATCTTGGAAAATGTACTCAAGTTGATGCAAGAGTATTGCCAAATTCAGTATATAGTGAGTACCTGGATTTATTATTTAAAGAAATTGAAATAATTAATCCTAAAATAATAATAACTCTTGGAAATCAAGTTAGTTCTATCGTGCTAAATAAAAATATATCAGTATCACAGTGTAGAAAACAAAGTTTTCTTAAAGATATTGCAGGTAAAAGTTATAACGTATATCCTGTGTATTATCCAATTGGAAATGGAATGATGAATATAGATAAAGCGATAGAAGATTTGAAATATATTATAAAGACATTTAATTGCAGATGATGAGGAAAGGGAGGGAAAATATGCTTGGAAAATATTTTGAGTGTGAAGCTGATAAAAATAAAAAATATTTTAGAGTTATTCAAACTGTTAAAGAATATAAAGATGGAAGAAGATTTCCAATCGATAAAATAGTTGTATCAGATAATAAGATTAATTTAGAAACAATGGATATTAATAAAATTGGAGGATTTTGTATTTCAACTTATGAATATATTTTTAGATGGTTAATTAGAGGAGATACTTTGTGTGAAGTTATTATTCCAGAGGATAGCAAAGTTTATAAAACAACAAGTAAAAATGGTATGTATGTTTCAGAAAAAATTATTCTTACAAATCCAAGAAGAATTGATGACAATTTAGCTATGGAATTATATTTAAATTCTACTTTGCCAGAAAATTCATATTTTAAGGCTATGACTGCATGTGCTATAATGGGATATATTAATACTGCATTACAGGTTTGCAATGATAAAGTTAATGAAAAAAATATAGATGATGTAATGAAAGAAGTTAAAGATTTTACTATAAACCCAGAGAAAGAAGAATTTTTTACTGATAATTCTGCTAAAAAAACTTTCGAAATATTATATAATAGGTTAATACAGATAAAAAATAACTAACTCATTCAGTTTAAAACTAATAAAAAACAGTGTTTATATAACACTGTTTTTTATAGTTTTTGCACCTTCAAACCTTACTTTATCTGCCACAGGCAGTGCTCGTTTTTTCAGCAGTTAACAGTTCTTGTTGGACTCGGCGAGCCGCGTCCTAAAAACAGTCCTCAGGACTGTTTTTGCCTACACTTCGTTTGGCACGTCCTTTTCGAGTCCTACAAATAAAATGCAAAACAAAAAGCCCATTAAAAAATGGACTTTTTATTTTGGCTCCTCTTGTTGGACTCGAACCAACGACCTATCGGTTAACAGCCGAGCGCTCTACCAACTGAGCTAAAGAGGAATGTCTTTCAACAATGTGTATTATATACTATTAATTTTTTTATTGCAATAGTATTTAAAAAAATTTTTTTCTTGTCTAGTGAATGTGCCGTGAAACTCACTAGACATAAGAAAAATTCTATTTTAAAAATTTCATGACATCTTTTATCATTGTTTTGTTTATATTATCAGTTACTTCAGGGAATAAGCTGTATATTGAACGACCTAGTTTAATTTCTATTTCATTTTGTACAGCAAAAATTGTTTTTAGATTTTTTTCAGAAACATGGCTAATACCATACCTTAGCATACTTTCTGCTCTACGTCTTTCTATTGTGTTTATTCCTGTTGCACTACCCATATTATCTGCAATTTGTAAAATTTTATCATATAAATTAAACTTTGTTTTATTTATAAAATCTTCTATAAATTTAATTTCTGCTCTAGTTAAATTTGTGTTTCGTTTAGTTAAATTTCCTTTTACAATACTTCTATCATAAAAAGTATGTGTTAAACAAATTCTAGCTTCATCTTCATAACCTAGTTTCATTAAATAATTATACCCATCTATTATATGTCTTATACCAGTATGTTCTTTTTTTCCTCTACCAATATCATGTATTAAACCAAAAACATAGGCTCTTTTAGAATCTAAACCTAAATTTTCTGCTAATCGCTCAGCTACTATTGCAACATTAACAGAATGGCTAACCCATAATTCTTTATTTTTCCTTGGTGCTTCTTCTAACATTTTATATGCTTCTTCTATAGTTAATTCATTTTTTTCATCCATAAATATTCCTCCACATTTTGCATTATATTATATAAAATTTTTTTATGCAATGACTATATTGTCTTTATATGAAAAAAAATGTATAATGTTCATGAAAATTAATAGTTATAAATGGATTAAATAGGAGGTTATTATGAATATTGGTTTTTATCCAGGAAGTTTTGATCCTTTTACAAATGGACATTTACATGTAGTAAAATCTGCAAGTAAATTATTTGATAAAGTTGTAATTGGAATTGGTATAAATTCAGAAAAACAAAGACGTTTTCCAAAAGAAATTATGGAAGATGCAATAAAAGATTGTTTAATAGAAAATAATCTTTTAAATGTCGAGGTTATTACATATGATAACCTTTCTATTGATGCAGCAATTAAATGTAATGCAAATTACATAATTAGAGGTCTTAGAAATGATATGGATTATCATTATGAAGAAAATTTTGCACAAATAAACGAAGAACTTGCAAATTTAGATACAATATATATACGTTCTGGTAAATTTGGATTTATTAGTTCTACAATGATTATGGATTTAATAAATAATAAAAGAGATATTTCAAATTATGTACCAAGAACAATTATAAATAAAATAATAAAATAATACTAAAGAAAAAACGCTATTTATTAGCGCTTTTTATGATATAAGATAATTTTTATCATATTACACAGAAATTTTTTTTAAAAGTATGCAATAAAATGTAATCTTGTTGCATTAATATAGTGAAAGGGGAAAAATGAATTCTATGATGTTGGTACCAAATATTAAAGAATCTCAAAACTCCTTATTAGAAAGATATATAAAAGATATCGCTTTAGGAAATAAGGAAGCTTTGGCAAATTTATATGAACAAACTAAATCAGCAATATATGGATTTTCTTTATCAATTCTAAGAAATACTCATGAGGCTGAAGATGTCTTGCAAGATGTTTATATAAAAGTTTATGAAAATGCTAATACATATCAAGCAAATGGAAAACCATTGGCTTGGATGATAACTATAACTAAAAATTTAGCTTTAATGAAAATAAGAAAAAAGAAAAATCATAAAGATGTAGATGAATTAAAAGAAGTTTTAACAGATAATAAGGGGATAAAGGATGCTGAAAATAAGCTCATTATAGATACTATATTTTCAAGTATTTCTGATGAAGAAAGAAATATTTTAGTATTACATTCAGTATCTGGACTAAAACATCGAGAAATAGCAAAAATATTAGGAATACCTCTTACTACTGTTTTATCAAAGTATAATAGAACAATAAAAAAAATAAAAAGAAAGTTGGGTGAGGAAAGAAAATGAGAAAGAAAGAAATAGAAAAAAGATTACAGCAAGCGATTTCAGATAAAGTACCAGATGTATTAGATAATATCCTCGCTCAATGTAAAGAAGTGGAGGGAATGGAAACTATGAAATCGAAAAATAAAGAGAAAAAAGATGTTATGGTAAAAGATAAAAAATTAAAAATAAATTTTCTAAATTATAAACTGGCTGGGGCATTAGCAGCATTTGTGATTTGTTTATTTGGAGTATTAGGATTTAACCAATATCATAAAGTTACTACTACAGTAGACTCTATAATTGATTTTGATGTAAATCCAAGTGTTGAGATAAAAACAAATGCACAAGAAAAAATAATAGAAGCGAATGCATTAAATGATGATGGTAAGAAAATTCTTGAAGGAATGGATTTAGAAAAAGTTGATTTAGATGTTGGTGTAAACGCGATTGTAGGTTCAATGCTTAAAAATGGATATATAACAGAAATTCAAAACTCTATATTAGTATCTGTAAAAAATGATGATGAACAAAAAGCAAAAGATTTAGAAACAAGATTATCTAACGAGATTAATGAATATTTAAATTCTCAAAACATACAAGGAGCTGTGTTAGCACAGATGTATGGTGATGATGATGCTATAGAAAAATTAGCATATGAAAATAATATTTCAGAAGGTAAAGCTAACTTAATAAATAAAGTACTAGCAACAGGTCTAAAAGATGCTAAAGGAAATGCATATACATTTGAAAATTTATCAAAATTATCATTAAATGAATTAAATGTTTTACTAAATTCTAAAAATGTAGAATTAGCAGAAGTATCTTCTACTGGTAATTCAAATAAATCAGCATATATAGGAGAAGAAAAAGCAAAAGAAATAGCATTTAAAAAGGCTGGAGTATCTGCTAAAAATGCAAAAAATGTACAAGTAGAGCTAGATAGCGAAAACGGAGTTTTATATTACGAAGTAGATTTTGATGCAGGTAAAAACGAATATGAATATGAAATTAATGCAACAGATGGAAAAATTATTACATCTTCAGTAGAACGTAATGATGATTATAATAAAAAGTCAAATACTTCTAGCAGTAATACAACTAATGTAAAAGATGATGATGATTATGATGACAGATATGATAGAGATGATGATAATGATATAGACGATAAATATGACGACGATGACGATAAAGATGATAGAGACGATAATGATAATGACGATGACGACGATGCTGATGATAGAGATGACGATAATGACTAATAAAACAACTTAAAAAGTACAATACTCAGGAAGGGTATTGTACTTTTTTTGCTTTTTTAGTGTATAATATAAAAAGTATAAAAAGAAAGGAAAAAATAAGATGAAAAGAAATTTAGATTTTTTAAAGGGATTATATATAGCTCATAGAGGATTATATAATAATGAGAAAGGAACTCCAGAAAATTCTTTAAAAGCTTTTAAAGAGGCACTAGAAAGAAATATTATAATAGAATTTGATGTACATTTATTAAAAGATGGAAATATAGTTATAATGCATGATGATAATTTAAAAAGAATGACAGGTTATGACAAAGATTTAAAAGATTGTACATACGAAGAAATTAGTAAATTAAGATTACTAGATACAGATGAAAAAATTCCATTATTAGAAGAGGCATTAGAATTAGTAAATGGAAAAGTAATGTTAGATATTGAGCTTAAATATGATGTAGAAGTAGGAAAATTAGAAAATGAACTTTGCCAATATTTAGATAAATATGAAGGAGAATTTATTGTAAAATCATTCAGAACAAATACTGTTAAATGGCTTAAAGAAAATAGACCAGAATATATCGTGGGGCAATTAGCTACATATAAAGATGAAGAGATAAGAAATAAAGAATTGTGTTTAAAAGGAAATATTTGTGAGGCGAGTCCAGACTTTATAGCATATGACATAAGAACATTACCAAATAATGAAGTAGCAGAATGCAGAAAAAATGGTTTTCCAATACTTATTTGGACAGTAAAAACTAAAGAAGATTTAGAAAAAGCAAAATTATATGGTGATACTTTTATTTCTGAATATGAGGTGTTATTAAATTTATAATAGATAAATTTAATAAGGAGGTATATATGAAATCATTAAAAGAGTTATACAAAATAGGAAATGGTCCATCTAGTTCACATACAATGGGACCTAAAAAAGCAGCATTATTATTAAAGGAACAATATCCAGATGCAGATTTATATAAAATTATATTGTATGGTTCTTTAGCTTTTACAGGAAAAGGACATTTAACAGATAAAATAATAAAAGAAGCTTTAAATCCAAGCAATGTAGAAATAGTATTTAATAAACAAGAAAAAAATTTAAAGCATCCTAATACCATGGATTTATTGGCTTATAAAGATAATGTAGAACTTGGAAATTTTAGAGTATATTCCATTGGTGGTGGAAGTATTCAAATAGAAGGTAAAGATTTTCAAGATGAAAAAGATATTTACCAATTTACTACATTTACAGATATAAAAAATAATTGTGAAGATTTATTAAAATATGTATATTCACAAGAAGATAATGATATAAAAGAATATATAAAACAAGTTTGGAATACTATGAAAAATGGAATAGAAATAGGTCTTAAAGAAGAAGGAATAATTCCAGGAAGATTAGAAATACCTAAAAAAGCTAAAAATTTATATGAAGAAAATATAGAAAATGAAACTGCTGAATTAAAAAGAACAAGACTGTTAACAGCATATGCATATGCAACAAGTGAACAAAATGCCTCAGGAGGAATTATAGTAACAGCACCAACTTGTGGCGCTTCAGGAGTTTTACCTGCAGTATTATATTATTTATATAAAGAAGAAAATATTCCAGAAGATAAAATAATAGAAGGTTTAGCTGTTGCAGGATTAATTGGAAATCTAGTAAAAACTAATGCATCAATTAGTGGTGCAGAGTGTGGATGTCAAGCAGAAATTGGAACAGCTTGTTCTATGGCAGCAGCAGGCTATGCATATATAAAAGGATTTTCAACAGATGTTATAGAAAGTGCTGCAGAAATTGCAATGGAACATCACCTAGGATTAACTTGTGATCCTATATATGGATATGTACAAATTCCTTGTATAGAAAGAAATGCAGTAGCAGCAATTAGAGCAATTGATTCTGCTAATATGGCATCACTTTTATATAAAGATAGTAAAATTTCATTTGACCTAGTAGTAGAAACAATGTATGAAACAGGAAAAGATTTAAGTGGACACTATAGAGAAACGAGTAAAGGTGGTTTGGCTAAAAAATATTGTAGAAATAAATTTTATAATGATAATTTATCAGAGGAATAAAATAAAGAAAATGCAGATATAAATCTAGGTTATATCTGCATTATTAATATGTATTTTACATAAATCAAAAAAGCGAATATAATATAAAAAGTAAAAGAATAATAAAATAAATAAAGGAGATAGAAGATGAAAATTTATGTAACAAGACATGGACAAACCGATTGGAATTTAGAGGGAAAAACACAAGGAAGAGTAGATATTGAGCTAAATGAAGTTGGAATAAAACAAGCTAAGCAAACTAAAGAAAAATTAAAAAATATAGATATAGATTTAATAATATGTTCTCCTCTAAAAAGAGCAAAAAAGACAGCTGAAATAATTAATGAGGGAAGAAATATTCCAATTATATATGATGAAGAAATAATGGAAAGAGACTTTGGAGAATTTGAAGGTGAAAAAATAAAATTTGATGAATTTTGGGATTATAATCTAAAACCAAAATATCAAAGAGCAGAAACAATCAAAGAGATTATAGATAGAATTTCAATTTTTTTAGATAGAATAAAAGAAGAATATAAAGATAAAAATATTTTATTAGTAACACATGGTGGTGTGAGCATCGCAATAAATTGTTATTTTAATGGAATTCCAAGTGATGGTAAACTTATAAATTATTGCCTAGATAATTGCGAAGTACAAGAATTTGAAATATAGATATATATTGTGATATAATATCTTCGTTAACATAAGCAAAATAGCAGGAGGTAGAAAAATGGAAACACTGAAAACATTAAAAAAACGGTGGAAAGACAGGCGTGAGCTAAAAAAAGTAAGCAGAGTTTTCAAAATGTGGTATGGCGTAACTACTAATATTATGTGTGCATCATATTTACCGGAAGATGTTACAGAAGCAATGTTCAAAGTGTTGTTAGCAGATATTAAGGAATTTATACAAACAGAACTAAAATATGTTCTAGTAGAAAGCGAAGAAAATGCTAAAATTGCGGCAATTCTGTTTGAACAATATGATGAAAACCTAGTACAAGGATTTCAGCTTTTTGTAAAACAAGGTGATGAATGGTTTACCAGAGTGGGTAGAGAGCAGACCTTAAAGAAAGTTGAGAAAATTAAACTAACTGAACAGGATGAATACAATTCAATTTTTCTGGAGTGGATAGAAAAGGTAGATAAAACTATTACAAATATTCACATACTAGGAAAATTACCTATAAAAACTGTTAAACCAAGGAAAACAAAGACTTTATATTTTGCTTAACACAGAATTGAAAGTGGCAGGAAAGTTATATTAGACTTCCTGCTATTTTCTTGGGATTAAATACATGAAAAGATAGATTAATTTTGACAAATTAAAATAATATATGTAATATTAATTTGAAAAGGAGGCAAAAATGAATATTGGAATAGATGTTGATGCAGTATTATTAGATTGGGAAAAAGGATTACTTACAATGGCTGAAATATTTGATATAGATGAATGTAGAGGAAATGGAAAAGTAAATAAAACATATTTTATACAAAATCAATATGATTGGACAGAAGAAGAAAAACAACAATTCGTAAAAAAATATTTCTTAAATTTATCTAAAAAAGCGAATATAATGTTAGGAGCTAAAGAAGTTATACAAAAACTTCATGAGATGGGACATAAATTAATTATTATATCAACAAGAGGAACAGAAACAAATGAGATGATAGATATAGTAATTAATAAATTTAAAGAAGAAAATTTAGAATTTGACAAATATTTTTGGAAAGAAAATAATAAACTAAAAATATGTAAAGATGAGAATATAGATATTATGATTGATGACAGTCCATCTACATGTAAGAAGATGGAAGATAATAAAATAAAAACAATATATTTTAGAGGAATAAGAGGACCAAAATTAGAAGAAAGTGAATATTTAAAAGAAGTAAATAATTGGGGCCGGAGTGTATAGAATCTTAAAAGAGGTGTAAATTATGGATTTATCAAGAAATACATATTTAGAAGTTGATTTAGAGAAAATTAAGAATAATGTAAAAAATATTATATCTAAATTTCCAGAATATAAATATCATTTTGGAGTTGTAAAAGCTAATTGCTATGGTATAGATAATGATGATTTAAAAGTTACAGAAGCTATAATTGATGGTGGATGTAACTATCTAGCAGTAGCAACTTTAGAAGAGGCAATAAGGGTAAGAGAAAAATTTAAGGATATTCCAATTCTAGTGTTAGGACATATAAACAAAGCACACTTAAAAGATGCCATTGAATATAATATAACAGTAACTATTCATTCAGAAGAAAGTTTAGAAGAAATAATAAATCAAAATTTAAATGGATTAAAAGCACATATAAAAATAAATACAGGAATGAATAGATTAGGAATAAATAAAAACGTAAAAGATTTATATGAAAAATGTATTAGCAACAATATAGAGATTGAAGGAATTTTTTCACATATATATAATGCATCAAATGAAGAAGATTATAATAAACAAATAGAAATTTTTGAAAAATTATTAAAAGAAATTGATATTTCTAAAATTAAAATTATTCATATTTCAGCAAGCGAAGCATTAACAAACTATAAAAAAATAGAGGAAGCAAATGGTTGTAGATTAGGAATAATTATGTATGGTTTTTCCGAAAAAGTAGAGTTAGAATCACCAGTAAAATTAATTAGTGAAATAGTACAAATTCATGATTTAAAGAAAGGTGAAGTTGTGCGGATACAATGGTATTTTTAAAGCTGAAAAAGATACTAAAATTGGAGTAGTACCAATAGGATATGCAGATGGAATAATTAGAAAAAATACAGGAAGACATGTATATATAAAAGATAAAAAGTATAAAATTGTAGGAAATATATGTATGGATATGCTATTTGTAGAAATAGATGAAAATGTAAATTTATATGATAAAGTAGAAGTTTTAAAAGATAATAAACATATAGAAGAAACAGCTAAATATTTAGAAACAATACCATATGAAATATTATGTGAGATAGGTGTTAGAGTTCCAAGAATTTACAAAAATTAGAAAAACTATTGACAAAAGGATAAAAAAGTAGTATGCTATTACACAATTAAAAAAGGAGAGCTTTTTATGAGAAATATATTAAACAATAAAGGATTAAATCATCATCACAGGTAAGCTTGTGTCTATATAAGGCACAGGCTTTAACTGCTTGTGCCTTTATTGTTTTTTAAGAAGACCTTAAAGGTACTATAAATGTATCTTTAAGGTCTTTTTTTGTATCACATGAAAATTAATTTTCATGTGATACAAAAAATATTATTTCACAGAAAATTTCTAAGAAATTTTTGCGAACAAACAAAAACGCGGACTTTACACTATTCTAAATAAAAGCAAAGTCAGTATGTCCGCTTTTGTTCTAGGTATTTGTTAAAATTGGTCGCGACATTTTAACAGATAGGCTCTTAAAAAATTAGATTGTCTTTACAATCATAAATTAGAAAAATAAATTTGGAGGTAAAAATTATGAATAAGAAAGTTTTAATTATTATAGGAGTGATATTACTAATTGTAATTTTGGGAGTTGCAGTTGCATTTAACCAAAATACTAAAGAAGATGACAATACATTTGTATTGGGAATGGATGATAGTTTTCCACCAATGGGATACAGAAATGAAAATAATGAATTAGTAGGTTTCGATATAGATTTAGCTCAAGAGGTATGTAACAAATTAGGAATGAAATTAGAAGTTCAAACAATATCTTGGGCAGCTAAAGAACAAGAACTAGATTCAGGAAATATTGATTGTATATGGAATGGATTTGGATATACAGAAGAAAGAAATGAAGCAATGACATTAACTAATCCATATGTTAAAGATAGATCAATGTTTGTTGTAAAAGGAAATTCAAGTTATACAAACCAAGATGAATTAAAAGGTAAAAAGATAGGAGTACAAAGTGGCTCTATACAAGAAAAAAGATTAAATGATTCTGAATATGGTAAAGAATTAGATGAAGTAATAGGATATACAGATTATTTAACAGCTCTTATGGATTTGGAAACAGGAAATATAGATGCAGTTTATATGAGCCAAATTTCAGGAAATTATATAATAAAAAATCAAGATAAAGATTTTAAAACATTTGACGCTATTGGAATTGGCGAAGAATCAAAAGGAATGGTTATTGCTTTTAAAAAAGGAAATACAGAATTAAAGGATAAAGTAGAAAATGCATTAAATGAATTAAGAGCAGAAGGAAAATTAAAAGAAATATCAGAAAAATGGCTTGGAGCAGATTTAAGTATTTAGGAAATTTTGGGGACGCTCTTAATTTTCTAATAAAAAAGAACGTCCCTAACTAAATCCTTAGAAAGGAGACATAATTATGGATAACTTTTTGAATTTATTAAAAATAGTATCGGAAGGACTAGGAACAACATTATTAATTTTTATACTTACTTTAATACTAGGAATTCCAGCAGGAATATTAGTAGCAATAGCCAGAAATTCAAAATGTAAGTTAGTAAATTTAATTACAAAACTATATATTTTAATAATAAGAGGAACACCAATGATGTTACAAATAATATTTATATATTTTGCACCATATTATTTGTTTAATGTAACATATGACAGATTTGTAGCAATAATAAGTGCATTTGTAGTAAATTACGCAGCATATTTTGCAGAGATATTTAGAAGTGGAATTTTAAGCATACCTAAAGGGCAAAAGGAAGCAGCATTTACTTTAGGATTTAGTAAAACGCAAACATTTTTTAGAATATTGTTACCACAGATTGTAAAAAGAATATTGCCAGCAATGTCAAATGAAGTAATATCATTAATAAAAACTACTTCATTAGCACAAATAATAGGTATTACAGAAATATTTGCACTAGCACAAAAACAAGCAAGTTATCAATTTTCTATTTTGCCATTATGTGTTGCAGGACTAATGTATTTAGTATTATGTACAATAATTACTTATGCATTTAATAAAGCAGAGAAAAAATATAGTTATTATACTATAACTTAAGAAAGGAGCAGGAAGAATGAGTAAAATATTAGAAGTCCAAAATTTAGTAAAAAAGTTTGGAGATAATTATGCAATAAAAAACGTTTCTTTTTCTGTAAATGAAGGTGAAGTATTAGCAATAATTGGTTCTTCTGGCTCTGGTAAGTCTACAGTATTAAGATGTATCAACCAATTAGAAAAAATAGATGGTGGTAATATAAAAATATGTGGAGATTCTATGATAAAAGAAATTAAAACAGAAAATAAATTACCTAAAAAATATGATAGCAAAAACAAAAAAGTTGTATATACAGATAAAGAAACATTAAATAAAATGAATTTAGAATGTGGGATGGTATTTCAGAATTTTAATTTATTTCCACACTTAACTGTTTTAGAAAATGTAACAGAAGCTATGATACAAGTATTAAAAAAATCAAAGGATGAAGCAGATAAAGAAGGTACTAAAATTTTGACGAGAATGGGTCTAGAAGCGAAAATAAATCAATATCCATGTAATTTGTCTGGTGGAGAACAACAAAGAGCATCTATTGCAAGAACATTAGCAATAAATCCAAAAATTATTTTTATGGATGAGCCTACAAGTGCACTTGATCCAGAACTTGTAGGAGAAGTATTAAAAGTTGTAAAACAACTTGCAAGTGAAAAAAGAACAATGGTTATAGTAACACACGAAATAGGTTTTGCTCGAGAAATTGCAGATAGAGTTATTTTTATGAGTAAAGGAGAAATTATAGAAGAAGGTAAGCCAGAAGAAGTTATAGATAATCCTAAAAAAGAAAGAACAAAAGAGTTCTTACAAAGATATTTAAAATAAATTGGAGGTATTTATGTTAGAAGGAATAAAGCCATGTAAGGTTATGAAATATTTTGAAGAGATAAGCAAAATTCCAAGAAAATCTGGAGAAGAAGATAAAATTGTAGAATATTTAAAGAATTTTGCAATAGAAAGAAAATTAGAATATTACACAGATGATTTTAGAAATATTGTAATAAAAAAGGAAGCTACACTGGGAAAAGAAAGCAAAGATTCAATTGCTTTGCAAGCACATACAGATATGATTTGCGAGAAAACTCCTGAAAGTAAACACGATTTTTCTAAAGATGGACTAGATTTATATATTGATGGGGATTTTATAAAAGCTAAAGGAACAACACTTGGAGCAGATAATGGAATTGGAGTTGCAATTATATTAGCAATATTAGACTGTGAAAAAATGAATGCGCCTAAATTAGAATGTATTTTTACATCAGAAGAGGAAACAACAATGTTAGGGGCAATAAACTTAGATTTAGGAAAAATAGAAAGTAATAAAATAATTTCGTTAGATAATGGAAAAGAAGGAAAAATTTTAATAAGTTCTGCAGAATGTAATGAATGGAAAGGAAAAATAAATTTTACTAGATGCCAATCAAATCAAAAAGGATTTGAATTAATATATGATAATTTTAAAGGTGGACACTCTGGAGGAAATATAGGTGATGAAACAAGAGGAAATTCAATAAAACTAGCAATGGAAATAATAAAAAAATTAGGAGATGTTCAAATTTCAAAAATTGAAGGTGGAAGCAGAGTAAATGTAATTCCAAGGAATGCATATATAAAATTTACAACAAATAATACAGATGCAGAAAAAATTATAAAAAATGAGATAGCTAAACAAAAAGAGTTTTATGGCAAAGAAGTAAAAATAGAATTAAATAAAATAGATAATATTTCAAATATAATTGATGAAGAAAGTACAAAGAAAATAATAAATTTTATTACAGAATTCCAAAACGGAGCTATAAAAAGAGATGAAAAAGGAATTGTATTGCAATCAGGGAATATGGCGAAAATACAAACAAATGAAGAAAATATAGAAATAGAATTTTCTGAAAGAAGTAATGTATATGAATACGAGAAAGACTATTTAGAAAATTTAAATAATTTAATAAAAAAATATGATATGGAAATATTATGGTATCAAAACTTAAAAGGTGTACCAAAAAGAGAAATAAATACTTTAGCAAGTGAATGTGAAAATCTATATAAAGAACTTTATAATGAAGAAATGGAAGAAATTGTATCACAGGGAGTTGTCGAAGGAGGATTTTTTACTAGTAAAAAGCCAAGTTGTGAATATGTATGCATAGGGCCAAACACATTTGATGTTCATAGTCCAAGTGAAAGACTTTCTATAAGCTCTACTAAAAACATATGGAAATTTATTAAAGAATTATTAAATAAAATGTAAAACTATTGCGAAAAAGCTAAAATTATAGTTTAATTATATGTGTAAATAGTATTCTTTTTGGAGGTTCTTATGAAGATATTAAAAAACGATTTAAAAACAAATATATCTATTAGAACAGAAAAAGATTTTCCTAAAAAAGGTGTGGAATATATAGATATAATGCCATTAATAATTAACAATAATGCATACCAAGAAATAATAGATTTATTTATTAATAAAGTAAAAGATAAAAAAATAGATTATATTGTTTCACCAGAGGCAAGAGGATTTTTATTTGGATGTCCAGTAGCCACAAAAATGAATATAGGATTTATTCCAGCTAGAAAAAAAGGAAAATTACCACCATCTACAGTTATTGCAGATTTTGAATATGAAAAAGAATATGGGAAAGATATACTTTCACTTCCAAAATTGGTAGAAAATGAAAGTTACCAAGGAAAAAATTTTTATATTGTGGATGATATATATGCAACAGGGAATACTGTTCAAGCTATAAAAAGAAAAATAGAAGAATTAGGTGGAAATGTAGTAGAAATAGGAGTAGTAATAAATATAAAAGAATTAAATTCAGATAGTATATATTCGATTATGGATATAAACGAAGAATAATGGAGGCAGATTATGAAAAGAAAAATTTACATATCTTTATTAATTATTGGTCTAATAATATTTATGACTTCTTTTGTTAAAGCAACAGGTACAACAAGTTTTAGTAGTTTAGAACAAGCCGAGCAATATATAAAACAAAATATAGATAATTTAGATGTAACAGATGCAATAAGAATATATCAAGATTTAAGTGAAAATTATAGTAATGATCAAATTGCTGATGTAATAGAAGATAATAAAGAGGTATTAGAAGAAAAAGGAATTGACGAAAGTTTAATAGATTCGGGAACATCAGTATTAAGAGCAGTTGATGGTAAAAAATTAAATGAAATATTAAATGAAAATATAGATATAAATGAAATAGAAGAACAAATACAAGAAGGTTCTACGCCGGCTGAAATAATAGATAATGTACAACAAAAAATGAGTGTAAGTGATAAAGTATCTCTTGGAGTGGATTTGTTTTTTGCTTTTTGGATTGTCAAAGTTGCTATTGTTTTAATAGTAATACTTGCAATATATAATATAATAGTTAGATGGAGAATATTTGACAAAGCAAGAAAACATCCTTGGGCAGCAATTATACCTTTATATCGTGATATTGTAATGTATAAAGTTTGTGGAATAACACCATGGGTATTGTTATTATTATTAATACCTATATTAGGATGGTTTATATTAATATTAATAAATATATATGCTAAATTTACTTTAGCTGAAGGATTTGGAAAAGGGATTGGGTTTGGATTTGGATTATGGATATTAGGTCCTATTTTTGAAGGTATACTAGCTTTTTCTAAGAAAACAAGATATTTAGGATTTAATTAAAAATAAAAGGTTAGTTATATAAAATAATAAAAATATAACTAACCTTTTTAAACAGATAACAAAATTATAAATGGTAAAATTAAGTGACGCACTTTGAAATAAAAATAGACACATATAATTACAAATGCTACAATGTG
>CALXKE010000029.1 GCA_944388805.1 uncultured Clostridia bacterium
ATTAAGTCTGATATACCTTGTACACCTTGTCTTAATACATCATCTGCCATTTTAAATGCTTCTATAATTGATGTTTTTCTATCAATGATTTGTAATAATTTATCATTTGGTATAACTACTAATGTATCTACTTTCCCTTTTAAACTATCAATTCCTCTTTCTGCTTGTGAAAGTCTTTTCTTTCCTTCAAATGTAAATGGTTTTGTAACAACACCAATTGTTAAGATTCCCATTTCTTTTGCAGCTTGTGCAACAACTGGTGCAGCTCCTGTACCTGTTCCTCCACCCATTCCGGCTGTAACAAATACCATGTCTGCTCCTCTTAAAACTTCTGCTAATTCTCCTTTACTTTCTTCTGCTGATTGTGCTCCAATATCTGGGTTTGCTCCTGCTCCTAATCCTCTTGTAATTTTTTCTCCTATTTGAATTTTTGTATTTGCTTTTGAAGTTTGAAGAGCTTGTCTATCTGTATTAACTGCAATAAAGTCTACTCCTTTTATTCCTGCATCTATCATTCTATTAACAGCATTGTTTCCTGCTCCTCCAACACCGATAACCTTTATTGTTGCTGTTCCATCCATCATTGTAATATTATTGTCATCATTGTAATCCATCATTTAGTTTTTCCTCCCTTATCTTTTATATATTTTAAATTTAATATCTTATGTATAAAAAAACTCTTTTATTTTTTCTAAAATTGTTTTAAATACATTTTCATTGTTTTGTGTATCTATACTGCTTGAAACAGTTTTTGCAAATGGTCTTGCTGCTATATATCTAACTAATGCATAACTTGTCCTGTATGTTGGTTTTACAGTACTAATTGCTCTTCCGGTTGAAATTTTTACAGGAATATTTAGATTGATTTTTCCTGCTACATCACTTTTATTGATATTAACAATGCCTTGTCCTGTTAAAACAACATTATTGATTTTATGTTTCAATCCATTATTGGTTATATCTTTATTAATAATTGAAAACATTTCTTCTATTCTTGCTTCAATAATTTCTATTAATTCAGAACTTTTAATAATCCTATTTTTGTTTTCATCTTTTGATGTATTTAATATAATGTCATTATCATTATCAATAAAAGATTTTAAGGCTAATCCATATTGTCTTTTTAACTTATCTGCTTCTTCTTCTGAAATATTTAATACAACCGCAATATCATTTGTGATATTGTCCCCTCCTAATGGAATAGAATTGGTATATATGAAACTACTTCCTTCAAAAACACCTATATCAATATTTCCTGCTCCTATGTCTAATAACATGATATTATCATGTAACTCATTGCTGTCTAACACTAAATTTCTTTCTGCTAATGTAATTGGTACGATTCCATCAATTTCTAAATCAGCCTTTTTAAATATATTGTGTAATTGTCTTACAAAATCTTTTTCTGCTAATATAATTTGTGCACTAATGGTAAAACTAGAACTTAAGTTACCCACAGGATCTGCTACAATCGTTCCATTATCTAATGTGATTTTATCTGGAACAATATCAATTAATGTTTTGCCATCTGGGATTTCAATATCTTTTACTTGCATAATGGCATTTTGTACATCTCTAACAGATATTCCAGAATATTTATCCTTTACTTCTTTCGTGATTGAATTCTGGACAATTGTTACATATTTTCCTGGAATGGTTACATATGCTGAATTGATTTTTAAATTGGTTTCTTCTTCAGCATCTTTTATCGTTTTGGCTATACTTAAGCTTATTTCGTCTTCATTTATAATCTTACATTTTTTTAGTCCACTACATTTATATGAGGTATTGCTTATGATTTCAATTTGACCAAAATTGTTGACTTCCCCTACAACGGTACAAACCTTACTTGTGCCTATGTCAATACCTACTATGATATCACCTATCGCCAAGTTAATTCCTCCATTTATTAGTATATTTTTTCTAAGTGTATATATATTACATTTTAAAAAAAATGTCAATAGTAATTGTAATATTTTTGTAACATTTTTGCAATAATGTTGTAACACTCAAAAAAGTTATTTTTCTTATTCTATTTTGTTTTTTATATCTATATTTTATTAGATTTTTTCACTTAAATAAGAGTTAATCTTAAAGTGCTTTTTATCCATTTTTCCTTCTATTTTTAAGATAAACTCTTATTTACTTTTTATTTCATACTTTTTTCCTTTTTTCATAAGTCGAATTTAAGTTTTTTGGTTTTCTTTGTCTGACTCTTCTTTTTGATCTTTTTCTTCTTTAGATGCTTTTTGTTTTATCATATCTGACCATTTTTCTACATAATATCTTCTAATGGTTCCTAAGTTCATAAACATTCTCCAAACAAAAACAACTATGGCAGCTAAATAGATATCTACATTTAGTTTTTGTCCTAAAATCGTCAACAATATGGCTAAAATTGCATTTCCAAAAAATCCTGATATAAAGATTTTTAAATCGAAATTCTTTTTGATGACAGAAGCAATCCCTCCAAATACAGAATCTAACGCTGCTATAATAGCAATTGCTAAATAACTGGAATATGTATAGGAAATCATTGGTGCATTTAAGCCTAAAACCGCTCCTAAAATACATCCTATTAATATTGCAATAAATACCATTTTCTTTCCATTCCTTTCTTTCTAGATAAATGTCTCATTAATAAACGAACCTAATGCGACATTTATTCTATATATCTCGTTTCAATCTCTCCATTGTATTTTCCAATGGTTATATCATTATCTTTTTCAATGGTAACTGTATGTCCCAAAGTTTCTAACTCCTCTACTTTTCCACCAGTTCCTGTTACCGCACTTTCCATATGAGATTGATTTCCTATGACTTTTATGACATATGGTTCTAATATTCTTTGCCCATTAACTTTTATGAAAGAACCTGATGCAATATATACGATATCTGTTGTATTTACTATTCTCTGATCATTAATAGATATCGCTTCTGCTCCTGCAAATTTTAGTGCATTGACCATAACTAATAAATCATCTGCTGTAATAGATGCCATATTTTCTCCACTTTTTAAAGTGATAATAATTCCTTCTCCATGCACATCTGTTAGCCCTAATAAAGTATTGGTTTGCTCTAATTCTTCTTGTACTAATTGGCTTGCTTCATTACTTGACTCTTCATCATTTTTATATTCTTCAATTCTTTGTGTTACTTCTTGATATTGTGCATCTATTTCTTCATATCTTGATTTCCAATTCGCCAACTCTGTTTTTAATTGTGATTCTTGCATATCTTCAATGGCAGTGATATCTGTTTGATTCACTACTTTAAACTGCATCATCATAACCGTTACAAGTGCAAAACAGGCAATTCCAATCGTAATTGTCATCGTTATTTTACCTTTTTTCATCTTTTTTTTCATTCCTTTCTTGTCGTGTCTCATTGAGTTCGTTTGTCTCATTAAGTTCATTTGTCTCATTGAGTTCATTTGTCTCATTGAGTTCGTTTGTCTCATTGAGTTCGTTTGTCTATGCGACATTACTCTTCCACATTTTGTAGATATTCAAAATTAATGACACCTGAATATTTTGGTATTGTAATACTATTTGATTTTTCTAAATTTACCCCTACGCCTTGTCCTCTCATCAATTCTAGGTATCCACCTACTCTTTCTAATCCTGCTAAGTATTCAGGAAGTCCTATTGCTTTTATAACAAATGGTGCTCCTATTCTTTCTCCATTTATATCAATGGTATTTCCTCTACAAGATATTGCTGTTGTTAATACCCATCTTTGATCATTGATAGATATTGCTTCTGCTCCCGCATTTATTAATTCATTTACGACACTTAAAACATCTAAATCATGTACAATTAATTGACTTGGGTTTAATGTAGATGTTGCGATTCCTGTTCCATCTGTTAAAGTAATGATAACACCTGGTCCCGTTACTTCTGTCATTCCTGTTAATTTATTTCCTTCTGTAATTTGTTGTTGTGCTTGCTCTAATTCTGAATCATTCTTAGTTGCTTCTTCTCTTTCTTTTTCTAGCTCTTTTTCTGCTTCTTCTAATTGCGCAAATCGATTATCATATCGTTCTTTATATCTTAATATTTCGTCTCTTAATTCATTTGCTTCTTGATTCTGACTAAGTGTAGAATTCGTACTTTGAATTGTTCTAACTTGTACAACAACTCCTAATGTTAATGCAAAACACATGACTCCTAAAATGATGCTAATTAGCTTTTTATTTGGCATAGTAAATTTTCATTCCTTGTATACTATATTTAGGTTTTTACATAAGGTTTTACCTATAAACCTTAAATCTTTTTATGTATGTATTTATACGTCTTCTCTAAAATATACTCTAAAGTCACTATTCAAATCTCCATTGGCAAAAATCTCTCCTGCTACATCTTTCTCTTTGTCTAATATTGCCATAACATATAACATTTTATTACTTAAATTTGAACCATCTCCCAAATGGATGGTTTTCTGCTCTTCTTGCATATATATACTATAATCATTTTTATCACTAATGTCAATACTTGTAACCTTTTCAGATATTCCAGAATCTTTCATTGCATTCATGATTTTTAATATCGTTTCCAATGATACCAAATCTGCTTCTACAATTCTATTTCCTACTGTAATATTTTCTTCTGCTGTTTGTAATCCATATATGATTGGTAGATTCAATTCATTTTGTGTAATTTGTAATATATATCCTTGTGTACTCATATACGCAAATTCTCCAAGTACTGGTATACTATATTTAGGCTCTCTTTCTGTTACTTCAATCTGCACTTTGTTTGGTAATACTCTTTTTATTTTTACATCTTCTATATAGGCATTTTGTTTAATACTATTACTTGCTTTTGTTGCTATAAATCGAAATATATTTTCATTTGTATTAATTCCTGACAGACTGATTATCGTATCACTGGGTACCATACTATTATTTAATACTTCTATGTCCGTTATATTAAAAATTGGTGAACATGTTGCAAACACAATTGCTCCTATGATAATTCCTAATAACAAGATGCATTTTACAATGTTTTTTATTCTTTTTACCATTCGGTTTCTTTTTCTTTGTTGTTTTGTGAATTCTTTTTTCTTTTTCTCTTCTTGCTTTATTTTATTTTTATTGGTCATTCCTATGACCGTTTCTGTATCAAAGTCAAATTTATCATCGTAGTCTTGTTTTTTTCTTTCTTCTATTCTTTTTTCTCTTTCTTTTGCTTTTTTTCTTTTCATCATGTCATCAATGGTTTCTTCTTGTTCTTGTCCATTATCAAAATAATATAAATTTACTTCTTGGTCTTTTGGAATCTTTTGTTTTTTTGACAATTTGATACCTCCTTTTTTCATTTGTCTTCGGGTCCATTGGAACCATTGGGACCAGGTCCGTTTGGGTCGTTTGGGTCCATTGGGACCAGGTCCGTTTGGGTCCTTATATTTTCAGAAAATCTAGGGCATGATATTTTTTATTGTATAGAATTTCTTTCATTCCCTTGACTTTTTCTTCCTTATCCATTGTAATCTATATGTCTTATCATATTTCCGTGAATATTTTGTATCTTATTTTCGAAATTATCGTATCCTCTTAAAATATATTCAATATTTTCCACTTTTGATTCGCCTTTTGTGGATAATGCTGCCATAACTAAAGCGGCTCCCCCTCTTAAGTCTGTGGCTTTTACATTGGCACTATATAATCTTCTTACACCTTTTATAATAGCGGTTCGTCCTTCTACTGTAATCTTTGCTCCCATTCGAACTAATTCTTGTGTATATTTATATCTATTTTCAAATATATTTTCTACGATAACTGATGTACCTTTGGCAATTGTTAATGCTGTTGCAAATATAGATTGCATGTCTGTTGGGAATCCTGGATATGGCATTGTTTTGATATCTGTTGCCTTTAATCGTTTGGGTGCATTGATTTCTAACTTATTTGCTTGCATATCAATTTTACAACCACATTCTTCTAATTTATTAACAATTGGCACAATATGAGCACTATTAATATTTTCCAAGATTAAGTTTCCATTTGTCATTGCTGCCATACATAGAAATGTTCCTGTTTCAATTCTGTCTGGCATAATGTTATAACTTACATCTTTTAAATGTTTTACACCAATGACTTCTATCTTGTTAGATCCTGCTCCTTTTACTTTTGCTCCCATTTTATTTAAGAAGTTTTGCAAATCGATAATTTCAGGTTCTCTTGCTGCATTGGTTATAATGGTTGTTCCTTCTCCTAAACAGCTCGCAAGTATTGCATTTTCAGTTGCTCCGACGCTTGGAAATTCAAAGTCTATTTTTTCCCCGTTTATTTTATCACAACTGCATGCTATTTTTCCATAGTTTTTGTCAATATTTATTCCTAATTTTTCAAATGCTTTTAAATGTAAGTCGATTGGTCTGGTTCCAATATCACATCCTCCAGGATAAGATAACGTACATTTTCTGTACTTTCCTAACAAACTTCCTGCAAAAATCACAGAAGAACGCATTTGTCTCATCAATTCTTCTGGTATTTCATATTTATTGATGTTTTTGGTATTAATAATTACCTTATTCTTCTTTTTGGTGACTTTCCCTCCTATTTGTCTTAAGATTTCAAACATCATTTGTGTGTCATGAATATTGGGTACATTATATAATGTGGTTTCGCCTCCATTTAATATGGTTGCTGCTATAATCGGTAAACTAGAATTTTTCGAACCTGATATTTTGACGGTTCCTTCTAGCTTATTTCCCCCTTGTATTATGTAGCTAGACATGTTCTTTCCTCCTTTTATGTTTTTGTTATATTTTATGTTTTCTTTACATAAAAGGTGTGCGTATATGTTAAAAGTTCTAAAATTTCAAGTTATTTATTGAAATTTTAGAACTTTTTTCAGTTGGCTACAAATTGTTACCAACTGGTTAGTTTATCTATCCAGTTGAGCTGAATTCTTGACAGTTCACAAATCTTTTCGTATAATAATAGTGAACTACTGAAAGCACGAATGTGTTGTAGGTAGTGTTTTTTTACGTTTTCCCGACATCGATAAAACGTTTATTTTTTATTATTATCTTTTAACATTTTCATCATTTTATCAAAGTCACTTTCTAATTGTTTCATTTCTCTATCTCTATATATTTCAAATTCTTTTTCAGCCTTTTCAATTGCTTCTTGATGAGATATTTTTCCTTTACCTTCAAGAAGTTTTCTTTTATTTTGTATTATTTGATTATCTAATTCATTTATCCAATCATTCATTGTCATTGCTCTTTGTTCTAATGCTTGAAGTTCTGCAAAATCCAAGAATTGCGAAACTAATAAATTCAATCTTTGTAATTCAATTTCTGAAAGATAATTTTTAGCAATTTTTACATCATCAATTGTTACATAATCTCCTTTAAAATTAGTCATTCCAACAAATGGCTTCTCATTGTCTACTCTTTCATATATAAGTTCAGCTGCAGTATGTTCATGAACTGCAAAATGAAGTTTGTTTTGAACTGTCGCAAAAAATTTTTTGGTTAAATCAGAACGTGGATCATAATCTATTGATGTTGCATATATGTCTGTAACTTGTTGGTAGAAATTTCTTTCAGATGAACGAATATCTCTAATTCTTTGTAATAATTCTCTAAAATATCTATTTCCACCTTGTTTTAATCTTTCATCGTCCATTGTGAATCCCTTTTGCATATATTCGTGAAGTCTTTGAGTGGCCCATATACGAAATCTTGTTGCCACTTGTGATTGCACCCTATATCCTAATGCTATTATCATATCTAAATTGTAATGGTCTATTTTTCTTTTAACCTTCCTATTTCCTTCGTTTTGAACTTGCAAGAAATTCTTGCAAGTTGATTCTCTTTTCAATTCTTCAGTATGATATATATTATTGATATGCTGTTCAATATTCTGTCTTGTTGTCTTATAAATTTCTGCAATTTGATATTTGGTTAACCATATATCTTCATCACTAAATTTTACTGAAACTTTTGTAACACCATCTTCATCTTGATAAATTATTATATTATTTTCATTTTTTTGCATTTTCATTCTCCATTCTATATTAATTTGTTATTACTTTTATAATATTTTCTTGTTTCAATTGATATAATACTTATATCATAATTCTAACAATTTTTCAATATTTTACGAAAATTTGTTCATATTTTTCGTCTGTATTTTTCTCTTATTCTGTCAGAAATAATATCGGTGAATACCTGTTTATAATCCCCAATCTCACCCACATTTGATTTTGGACATATAAATATGTTAGTCTTTTTCATTGAGGAATGAAAGGAGAATATTTAAGGGGCTATATATTCTATTTTTTATACAAAAAAAGAACTAGGGTTCACCGCACCTAATTCTTAGTTTATATGATACTGCTGACTTAAACAGTACATTAGCTTTAAAGCTATTATTAGTATACTATATTTATTTTAGCTTCTTTTTATCACTTGATTTTAATTCATTTTGTTTTTCTTGTTCAATTTGTTTTGCGCTCTTACTTGGCGTTGGTAAATCCTCTGGCATAGTACCACCAATTCTTTTTATCGTTTGTCTAACAGCCTGTCCTACATTATGATGCGTTATACAAGCATCATCTTCATTATTTATATTCTTATTTTTTAAGACCTCATCTGTTTGTGTAATTCTAAATAGATTAGCTGCTAGTTCTGTACTGCTCATATAGTCTAATATGTCTTCTTTTTCTGATATTCCTTTTCTATTTGCAATATCTTTGGCTGTTTCTCCATTATATAGTCCTCTATATCCATAATTATTAAATTTTCCGTAATTTTTTACACCTGCTAATTTTGCTGTATTAAATAAATATTTATTTTTATCTTTTACATTTCTTCTAGTATATAATCTTTTCTCATCTTCACTTAATTGTTCATATTCTTGTCTTGTTATTTCTTGTTTTCTAGTTTGTACTGCAAAATAAGTTTGTGCTAATGCTATTGCTTTTTTTCTACTGTCTCCATTTTGTGCAATTAAATAACATGCGTATCTTGTAAGTTTTATGTCATCCACTTCCATTTCAGCATTATTTCCGACTTTTAACACCTTCCCGACATCGGCAAAGTGTTCCTCTTCTGCAATATCACTACCTTTACAAGCTTCTTTTGCTTTATTTATTACATTCTTAAAATTTCCCCATTTGCTATATTCCAACATTGTCATTAGTTCTCTAGCATACCAAAATTCTATTCCATTCTCATCTACATGTTTAATACTTTCAAAGTCTTTCTCTGTTTTATTTACTAGATTATTTGTCATATATATCATCTCCTTTTTTAACCGTTCGGAAATCCCGAACATTTGAACCTTTCTTTTATTTCTTCTATCTATATCATAATTCTAACACTTTTTCAATACATTTGCGAAAATTTGTTCATTTTTATCCATATTTTTTTCGCATTTTATCAGAAATAAGAAACTGACCCGACATAGCAATCAAAAATTACAGCCCTATTCCCCATGACCTTGTTTTCTAAGACAATAATATCGGTGATACCCATTTATAAATTTGAGTATCACCGACATTTGATTTTGGACATATTTGCTTGTTTTCTTCAAGATAATATCGTAATATCTAATTGGCTGATATTGGCATACAACTTATCAAGATTTTGTTATTTTATCAAATACACTTATAAAATGCCTCCAAAATATAGTATATTTTTCATTTTGTTCTTAATTTATATAACTATTAATTACAGAATTTTATAGCAATCTTTATATACTATTTTTCTTAAAGAAATTCCTCAACTTATCAACTATCTTACTAAAAAATGTTTCTTCTTTCACAGTGATAGCACTTTCTTCTATCCTTTGTTTTGGTTTATTATTTTTAAACAAGTTATCTTCATTATATATTTTATATTTAACCACAAGTTCTTTATCATTTTCTTGGATTTTTCCTCTTTTATACAAATCATAAAAAACATCATTTGATACTAACTCAGCATAAATTGCATCTGTATTTTCTTTTACTCCTACATCTTTTAATATAGTATATGCATCCTCTTTTTCCATTTTAAAGAAACATGCTTCATCTTCAAGTATTCTTTTTATCATTTCATTTCTTTGTGCATTCATGCCTATTTTTTTCAAATAAATAATCATCGTTTCATTCATCAAATTTATATCATTTAGTCGTATCATCTGGTTCCCCCTTATCTATTCCCACAAGTTTGTGCTCATCATTTTCATAAATAAATTCTCCTGAGTTTAATTTGTCAATAAGCATTTGCGCTGTAGGTTTTTCAATGTTTAACGAAGATGTATCTATTAAGTATAGCTTATGGTTTTCTTCCTCTTTTTTGTCTGCTTTATCTCTTAGTAATATCATTCTTTGTATATGTTTTTTTCCATCTCGTTCTTCTCTTTTTCCCACATATGCTTTTTCCAGATTCTTTCCGAAAAATTTTGCTTTATGCATACCTGCTAAAGTTTGTGTAAACTCGTTTCCTACAATTCCTCTTTGTTTCATTGCTTCTATGAAAGATTGTAACTTCATTTCCACATCATCTGGTATTTCTGGTTGTGGCAATCCTTTTAATTTAAGTACAAATTCTTTTATAGATAATGGTTCTTTTCCATAAATACATTGATAAACCTTATTTAATGCATTATTTATAACGCCTTCTCTATCAGATATTGTCTGTATTCCTCTTAATTTTATTCCATTTTTGGATTTCATTATATCATTCGTTGGATCCTCTTTCCCATTTAGATTTGTATTAATTGCTTCTAATCTTACTGAAATTTTATCTGTATAAAAACCTGCTAAAAAATGTCCTCGATTTGCTCCTTGCGAAATTACAACTGCTTCAATATCTCCATCTATCTCGTTGACTAATTTTGAAAACATCCTAGAAAACTCAAAACAAGTGATTTTAGAACCTGGTTTTAAACTTTCTAAATGTTCTTTTGAAAAATCACTTTTAAATGTAGCACTTATTCCTTTATTTTTATATTGATATTCTTCATCATATTCAAAAATGGAGCATAACTTTGTATATATGTAAAATCCTTTTTCTTCTAGTGATAAATCTTCTGGCATATCTTTATAAATAGCTTCATATACTTCTGGATGAATATTCCACTCTGGCTCTTCTCCCTTTCTAATAACTTTTTCCGCCTTTATGCTATTTACCTGTTTAAACTCATATTTAGGATCAACATATCTATCCACATTAAATTTTTGATAGATATCTAGAACTCTTTTTTCAATTTGTTCTAATTGGGGGATATAAAAATATAGAGATATTGTTTTTCCTTTTGATAAATTTCCATTTTTATCTTTATTTCCAAAAATCTCACCTAAAAGTTTAAAATATTCTTGAATTCTTGTTTCTTTACCTTCTACAGAAAAGCATTCTTTATTTTCTTCATATTTTAAGAATTTTCCATAGTAATTATCATCTTGTAAAACTTTAAATAAAACATTAATCAACTCTACGTTTTCTCCATTTTCACTCACATACATTGATTTTAATGCTTCTATGTTTCTTGTTTGAAGTATCAATTGACTTCTTAAATTTTCTTTTGAGTCTTGTGGAGATTTTTCTGAAATATCTTTCAATGCTTCAAATATTTGAAACATTGATGGTTTGGTTCTGCTTGTATAATAGCCTTTTGATTGCTTTCTATCTTCTAATCCTATTATCGTTTCTCCATCTGGAAGTTCACACTTATCTGTTGTATAATAAAAAGATATTGTCTCTGGCATTTTATTTTTGTCCATTTTTAACTGTTCTATTACTTTTTGAAAATCACTTTCTTCTAATCCTAATAATGTCTTTATGCCATCTTCCAATCTTCCTTCTATTTCTTGTTTTGTTATTATATTCATAAATTCTCCTATTTTTATTTATTTTTTGATAGATTCTAAAATAAGCTTTAAAATTAAATTTTAAAGCTTATACACATTTTTATTTAAAGATGCTTTTAATTTTTCTATTTTCTTTTGTTTTTCACTTGTTATTTTTTCATATAACTGATTTCACCTTTTTTTCTATTTAGTATATTTTATCATTTCACAAATTTATATTCAATATTTTTTGCATTATTTTCTATGAACTAACAAAATTTTTTTGTTAGTTGAATTTATATCCAATTCTTTATGCTTTTATATTTGATTTATGTGAAAACTTATCTTTTGTTGTGACGACTTATAAATTTCTGCTATTTGATTTTGTGTCAGTATATAAAAGAAAAAGAGACTCTGAAATTTCAAAGTTCTCTCTTTCTATCTGTGTTTGGAAACAAATTAGGTCAGTTTTATAGTATCAAGTAGCTACTTGATATAAAGCGCAGCACGAAAACCAGTGTTGAAATAGCCGTAACTAGGATTGCCAAAACCGCGATAGCCAACAGGATAATCAATCCTACCACTAATGGCATAATTCCCACCGCGGATAACACGAGCCCAATCGTTGACAATTTCCTGTGTCCATTCATCCACATTAGCTGCAAAGTCGTAGATGTTATTTCTACACCATTCTTCACGACTTCCTGTTTCAACTCCTCTTGTCGGATTATAATCATTATGATTAGCCCAATGGTGATAATCCCCTTTAATCTCCCTACGAGTTAGCACCTTTGATTTGACAAACCACTCCAATACTGAATCATACTCGGCACCAAAAGTCAAATGACTTTTAACTACTTCATTATCTTCCATACTAGATGCTACGTCTATAACGCTTCTAAAAGCGATGTCTGTCCACGGCTTAATTCCTTTGATAGATTGTGGTTTGCCTTCTAAACTCTTGGAAATGTGATAACGTGAAATATAAAATCCGCCATATTTCTTAACACTTTCAATTTGTAACGCGAATTCGTCTGTTAATGGTTCCTGAAATTTTCTTTCAAAAAATTCATCATCATAATAATTTTTTCTTCCAAACTGTTCGGTAAATGAAACTCCGTCAAGTGTTCCGTTGAAATCCAAACTTCCAACAGGAACCCATACAAACTGACTCCCATCAGAACATCTTTCAATTACAAATCCATTGTTCCATTCTCCACCAATTTTTCTTATTCTCCTCTTAAAATATACTTTTCAATCGCATTTGCAACACCATCATGATTATTAGAAGTCGTCACATCATTCGCAAAGCTTTTAACATAGTCTTTGGCATTTCCCATTGCAATTCCTAATCCTACAAAGCTTAGCATTTCTACATCATTTTCTCCATCACCAATTGCCATCACTTCATCTTGTTTAATATGATATTTTTCCATAACTCTTTTAATGCCTTCTGATTTTTTGATTCCTTTTTTAACAATTTCTATATATTCTGGAACACTACTCGTTATTTCATATTTTTCTATTATTTCTTTTGGGATTTCCTTTCTTTTTTCCATAATTATTTCTGGTTTATCAATAAAGCAAACTTTATAAATATAATTTTCTTTTTCATTAAAATTTAACTCATCAAAATTCACTTTTTTCAAGTGCATTTCTGCTAAGTTTTCAGCATCTCTTTGCATTATATCTGGTATATTTTCCACATAATGTGTATCTCTTGCATATATCACAATAGGTAATCCTAATGTTTTTCCTAATTGAATTAGTTGCTTTACTTCTTCTGTTGTTAAATTTTTTGAATATACCATTTCTCCTGTTGCATTTTCCACAATCATTCCACCATTAAAGCAGATGGAATATTGATTTTCTTTTCTTAAATCTAGTGCATCTATATATTTTTCTAAACGATAAAATGATCTTCCACTTGATAACACAATTTTTACACCTTTTTTTGATGCTTCTTTAATGGTTTCTATTGTTTTTGGTGTTATTTTCTTCTCATCTGTTATCAATGTTCCATCTATATCAATTGCTACTAGTTTATACATACTTTTCCTCCTCTTCTTTTAATTTTTCTAAAAAATATATACATTCTTGCAAACAATCATAATGATAATCTAAGAATAAATTTTTTTCTCTTAAAGTTTTCATTTCTTCTAGGCTCATCCATTTTACAGTTTCAACTTCTTCTTTTTCTAATTGTAAATCCGATAAATCTACCTCTTTTTTTGCATAATATATATCTACAAAACAGTCATATGCTCTTTTGGAAAATACCAATTCTATTTCTCTTTTTTGTAATCTTAATCCTAATTCTTCTTGTACTTCTCTTAAAATAGCATGTACACTTTCTTCTCCTGAAATAACATGACCGCCTGTTAATGCCCATTTTCCGTTTTTCTTTTGTGCTCTTTTTTGTATCAGAAACTCCTTTTTTTGATTTTCAATACAGATAATGACTATTTGGACATATTTTCCTTCTGCTATATTACTTTCTCCTGTTGTTGTTTCTCCAATTGGGTTTCTATTTTTGTCTACAAACTCTCTCTCTTCCATATTTCCTCCAACTCTTATGTTTTTCTTTGCTTTATATTGAATTTTTCATCCTCTATTTTATAGCTATTTTATCTAAAACATGTTTACAGTTTTTTCTTTCTATTTTTTTATTTCTCTGAGTTACTCTTCTCTGTCGATTCGTCTACCAATATTTTATTGGTTATCTCAGCAAAATCTTCTAGTGTTAATTTTTCTGCTCTTACATTTTCATCTAATTGTAATTCTTTTAAAATTTTTAAACCTTCTTCTTTAGACATAAATACTTTTGTATTGGTTAACGCGTTTAACAATGTTTTTCTTCTTTGCATAAAAGCACTTTTGATAATTCTAAACATAACACCTCTGCTCTTTACTTCTACCGGCGGCTCTTTTCTTAAAGTTAATTTGATAACTTTTGAAGTGACTTCTGGTTCTGGTATAAATGAATCATTTGGTACTTCCATGATTCCTTCTGCTGTTGCATAATAATATACAGAATAAGTAATCGCACCTGTTTCTTTTTCTCCGGGAATCGCAATTAATCTATCTGCTACTTCCTTTTGTATCATAACGGTGATGCTTTCTAAATCTAATCGATCTTCTAATAGTTTCATAATAATCGGTGTCGTTATATAATATGGTAAATTTGCTACAATTTTCGCAGATTTGAAACCATTTTTTTCTTTTTCTTCTTTTATTATTTTATTTAATCTAACCTTCAAAACATCTCCATGAATCAGTTCAAAATTTTCATATAAAGAAAATCTATCTGTTAAGATCTTTATCATTTTTTTGTCTAATTCAATACAAATGACTTTTCCTGCTTTTTCTAGTAATTCTTTTGTTAATGTTCCTAATCCTGGTCCGATTTCAATAACTAAGTCCTCTTTTGTAATATGGCTACTTTCTACAATTTTATCCACCACATTTTGATTAATTAAAAAATTTTGTCCTAAAGCTTTATTCGCTCTAATTTTATATTTTTTCATAATAAATTGGGTGTCTTCTAAAATATTACTCATCTTTTTATTTCCTTTCATTTTTTACAGTATCTATTATATTGTAAATCCATCTGTTTTTCAACATTTAACATAATTTTTACAATTATATTTCTTTTATAGGTTACCCCAATCGCACTCGCTTTCAGCCCGTTTGGTCGCTTACGCGATGTTTCAAAATAATAAAGATATACTTAAAGGATAAAGCGTAATAATAAATATGTATTTTATTGTGAAATTTCTGTGTCTTTATTGCTTTTTATGTATTTTTAATATAGAATATACTTGCAAATTTTTAACAAAAGAGGCGAGGCTATGAGTACCAAAAAAAACAAAAAAACAAATAAAAATCAAAAAACAAATAAGACAAATAAAAATGATATACAATACAAAAATATTTATATAGGTCTATCATCGAAAGATGAAGAAAAAAAAGATAAAACTACAGAAAAAATAGGAAAAAATAAAGAAAAAGATTCAAAAAAAGTTAACCTAGAAAAAAATAAAAATATGATTAAAAGCAATAAAGATAAAAATAAAAGTACTGCAATCATCAAAACTGAAAAAAACAAAAGCATTGCAAAAGTAAAAAAAGAAAAAGATTCCAATGTGATTAGTTTAAATCGTAAATTTGATTCTAAAAATTTAATTTATACTCCCAAATTACGTAATACTTTTATTGTGATTATTATCATTTTTATTTTACTTTTAGGAAGAATTGGTTATCTACAATTTGTTGATGGTGCCTATTTAACAGAAATGGCTTATCAGCAACAAGCAATTAATCAAATTCTTAGTCCTAAAAGAGGAAATATTTATGACTCTACTGGAATGCCTTTAGCGATTAGTGCACAAGTAGATACGATAACCATTAATCCTAATAGAATTGTAGGAGATACTGATGAAGAAACAAAAACTTTAAAGGAAACCGTTGCAAAAGGTCTTTCTGATATATTTGCATTAGATTATAATGAAACATTAGAAAAAGTAAACAGTGATTCTCAAGTAGAAACCATTATTAAAAAAGTAGAGCAAGAAAAAGTAGATGAATTAAAAACTTGGATGAATGAAAATGATATATCTGTTGGAATCAACATCGATGAAGATACAAAGAGATATTATCCTTATGGTGACTTGGCTTCTAGTGTCATTGGTTTTTGTGGTAATGACAACCAAGGATTAAGTGGAATTGAGTCTAAATGGGATTCTGTTTTGACTGGTACTCCTGGAAAAATCGTTAGTTCACAAGATAGTAGTCAAAAAGAAATTCCAAATGCAGAAGAAACCTATATCTCTGCTGAAAATGGTAGTGATATCACACTTACCATTGATTTTAAAATACAATCTACTATTGAAAAATACCTAGAACAAGCTGTTGAAAAATATGAATGTGAAGATGGCGGAAATGTCATTGTGATGAATCCACAAACTGGTGACATCTTAGGAATGGCTTCTTACCCAGACTATGACCTGAATTCACCATATACACCAAATTCTACATTAGCACAAACATATGATTCTCTATCTACTGAAGAAAAGAGTGAAGCTTTATACAAAATGTGGTCTAATAAGTCTGTTGCAGAAAGTTATGAACCAGGTTCTACCTTTAAAATCATTACTGCTAGTGTTGCCTTAGAAGAAGGTATTACCTCAACAGATATAGAGGGTGATTTCAACTGTTCAGGATCTCAAATTGTTGAAGATAGAGAAATTAAATGTTGGAGATGGTATAATCCACATGGTCCTCAAACACTAAGACAAGCTTTAGAACATTCTTGTAACCCTGCTTTTATCCAATTAGCACAAAGAATTGGTGCTTCTACTTTATATAAATATTACCAAGCTTTTGGATTATTTGAATCCACCAACTCTGGATTGTATGGAGAACAAACCAGTATTTTCCACAATTTAGATGATATCGGACCTGTTGAACTTGCAACATATGCATTTGGTCAAAGATTTCAAGTAACCCCTCTTCAAATGATAACTGCTATTTCTTGTGTTGCCAATGACGGTGTTTTGATGAAGCCAAATATTATCAAATCTATTACCAATACAGATACTGGTGCTGTTACTGAAACACAACCTACAGAAGTTAGACAAGTTTTATCAAAGTCAACAGCTGCACAAGTAAAATCTATGATGGAATCTGTTGTATTAGAAGGAACAGGTAAAAATGTCCAAGTTTCTGGATATTCTATTGGTGGAAAATCTGGAACTTCTGAACCTACAGAAGCAAATGCAGATGATGGTTATGTTTCATCATTTGTTGCTATTTCTCCTATCGAAGATACGCAAGTGGTTATATTACTTACTTTATATGACCCACAAAATGAAGAATATGGATATCAAGGTGGTTCTGTTGCTGCTCCTGTTGTTTCTCAAATGTTATCTGAGATATTACCATATTTAGGTGTGCCATCTGATACGACAGAAGAAGATAATAGCTCTGAAAACTTAATTACGGTTCCTGATATTAGAAATAAAACAATTACAGAAGCTAAGAAAGTACTTACTGACGCAGGATTTAATTGTAAAGTTGTTTCTTCTGGAGATGAAAATTCAACATTAGTGGCAGATCAAAATCCAAAACCAGGTGCTAAGTTAGCTGCTAATTCTATTATCATGCTATATGGTGAAGGTGACACGGTTGCTACTTCTGTTGAAGTTCCTGATTTGTCAAATATGAACTTGTCACAAGCAACTAATGCGTTAAAAGCGAAAAACTTAAATATTAGTGTCACTGGTTCAGGAATTGTAACCACCCAAGATTATTCCGCAGGTGAACTTGTACAAGAAGGAACCATCATTAGTGTAAACTTAAAACCTACTCTAACAGATGCACATTAATTTTATATGTATATACTTAAAACGTGCGTTGAAATCTTTGATTTCATTTACGCACGTTTTTGTATTAGATAAGAAAACTCTCTTTTATCTCATCCTTATATGGATTTGCTTTTATATATCAAGTTACACTTCTTATTCCATTACCTCCTCCCTCCAATACTTTTCTAGTAACATATCTAATTTTTTTATCTTTTTACTCTTTTGGATTGCTTCTTCTGTATTTTCTCCTTTTAGATAACTTATCCACGCCTGTTTTAATGTCATATCTTTACTGTTGTCTATTTTAAATTTTGGCAATTGTAAAATATGGATTTCGAGATAATCATTGATGATATTAGTCATTGTATCTTTTGACACAACCATTTTACTATGATAATCTAAATCTTTATTTAATACAAAATCTAATATATTAATGGTATTGGTTTTGGCAATTTCTCTATCATCATCATATTCTAATTGATTTCCGTGAATTTGTGCATAATACAATAGCATTTTGGTTAAAACATGCTCTCCATCAATAATTTGTATGCCTACATTTCGTTCTTCATTTTCTATCGTCTTGATTCTTAAATCTGCAATACCGAAATTTTCTTCTGCTGGTAAATGATCCTTTATTTTTTCTAAATATGGATTAATTTTTGCTTCTTTTATTTCTATGTTTAGCATCACCTCTATCAATTCTTTTAATATATCAATATTTTCTTTTGTATTTAAAACACGCCTTAGTACAAAATTACTTTTTGCAACAAATTTTCGATTCATATACTTGATTTTAGTGCACTAAAATAAAACCTCCTTTATCTATTTTTTCTTTCGAAATTCGGGATTTATGATTAACAACTTTTGACAAATTATGGATTTTAATCAGTAATTTTTGATTAACTATGAATTTTTGATTAATCATTTCTTATCAACTATGGATTTTAATCAATCATTTTCAATTAACTATGGATTCTAATCAATCATTTTCAATTAACTATGAATTCTAATCAATCATTTTCAATTAACTATGGATTCTATTGACAAAAGATTTTAAATTTAATAAAAATATAGGTAAGTAATCATTAAATGAATAAACAAATAAATAGAAATTTCTATTGATTAAAAATTATATAATTTCTTACAGTATACTGTCAAAAAAAGAACTTGTCAACAAGTTCTTTCTATCTTTTTCTATTTTTCATCGCAAAATTCGACAAATTCTATTAATCTTACCATTATGTAAAAACCTTTTTTAACTTTTCAATTACTTTGTCAATACTTTCCTTTGGTGTTGAAGCCCCTGCCATAATACCAATCTTATCGGTTGATCTGATTTTATCAACTGCTAACTCTATTTCGTTTTCTATCAATAAAACTGTTTTACAATATTGTTTTGCTATTTCATATAATTTTTTGGTATTTGAACTATTTTTTCCTCCAATAACAATCATGGAATCTACGTTTTTTGCCATCTCTTCTGTTTCTTTTTGTCTAATTTCTGTTGCCTGGCATATGGTATTTTTTATGACCACTTCTATAGTTTTTGGTATTTCATTTTTAATGATTTCTTCTATAATATAAAACTTTTCTAAACTATATGTCGTTTGTGAGATGACTAATAATTTTTTTACTTCTGACTTTCCAAGTGCTTCTATAGCTTTTATTGTATCATCTTCTTTTTCTATCACAAATGTATTTTCTCCACAAAAACTTAGTGTACCTATGATTTCTGGATGCTTTTTATTTCCTAAAAGAAAAATATAATACCCTTTATTCGCATATTCTTCTGCAATTTCATGAATTTTTAATACCTTTGGGCAAGTATAATCAATTAATTCTATCTCCTTTTCTTTGGCTTCTTCATAAATTTGTTTTGGAATGCCATGTGCACGAATAATTGTCTTTCCTTTAGCCTCTTCTACATTCTCAACAAATTGCATTCCTAAGTCTTCTAATTCTTTAATAACCTCTTGATTATGTACAATTTCTCCTAATCCATATACTGTCTCATTTTGTTTTAATTCTTCCTTTGCCCCATCAACTGCTCTTTTTACTCCATAACAAAAACCAGCTGTTTTTCCCACAATTAATTCCATTTTCCTTCTCTCCATTTCTGATGATTTAAGGGACGGAGAAAAAAATCATCATTATTAACATTTTTTATTATTATTAACATTTTTTATCATTATTAACATTTTTTATTATAAAAAATAAACTAGTTCTATAAAATAATACAATGATGATTTTTTGCTCCGTCCCCTAAATCATCATCTCTAAAATTTCTTGTTTTAATACTTCCACGATTTTTTCTTGTGGTACTTTTTTGATGATTTCACCTTTTTTAAATAATAATCCTTCTTTTACACCACCAGCTATTCCAATATCTGCTTCTCTTGCTTCTCCTGGTCCATTTACTGCACATCCCATTACTGCAACTGTAATGTCTGATTCTATGGTTCCTAAGAATTCTTCTACCTCTTTCGCTATTGGAATTAAATCAATTTGTGTTCTTCCACAAGTAGGACAGGCTACTAATGTTGGTACTTTATGATACAAATTACAATCTTTTAATATTTCTTTAGCAACTTTAATTTCCTTTACTGGGTCATCTGAAAGAGAAACCCTCATCGTATCTCCAATTCCATTTCTTAACATGTATCCTAATCCAATACTAGATTTTACGGTTCCACTAAATTCGGTTCCACTTTCTGTAATTCCTAAATGTAAAGGACAATCAAAAGCTTTTGCTGCTTCTTCATAACTTTCTATACATAAATCTAAATTAGATGCTTTTAAAGAAACTAAATAATCGTTAAAATCTAATTTTTTTAGAATCGCTATATGCCTACTAGCACTTTCTACCATTGCCTTTGCCGTTGGCTTTCCATATTTTTCTAATAAATCCTTTTCTAAAGAGCCTGCATTCACACCAATTCTAATAGGAATATGATGTTCTTTACATTGGTCTACAACAGCTTTTACTTTATCTTCACTTCCAATATTTCCCGGATTAATTCTAACCTTATCAACACCTGCCTTTATAGCCTCTAAAGCAATCTTATAATCAAAATGTATGTCTGCAACAATCGGAATATGAATTTGTTTTTTTATCTCTTTAATAGCTTTCGCATCTTCCATATCTAATGCTGCTACTCTTATAATCTCACAACCTGCTTTTTCTAAATCTAATATTTGCTTTACAGTCGCTTTTATATCTTTAGTTTTTGTATTACACATAGACTGAATAACTACTTTATTTTGTCCACCTATTTGTACATTTCCTACCATAATTTTTCTTGTTTTCGTTCTGTTCATTTTTTTATTCCTTTCTTTTTCTATTTTTGAGGGATTTTGGGGACGGACTCATTTTTCCCTTTTTCCCCTGTTTCCCTTTTTTATAATAATTCATAAAATAAAATATAATATAATATGATAAAATGAAATATTCTTACATCATTCTATCTATATAAGTGAACCATACAGATTACAAATTGGTTATGTAAATATTATAAATAATTTTATTTTCTAGCCCTTATTTTAAGCTTTATCATTAAAAAAAGGGAAAAATGAGTCCGTCCCCAAAATCCCTTTCTTAGAGCGAAGCGATGTTTCCTATTCAACAAAAAAAGTTGCCAAAACACCCCGTCCCCTTTGGCAGCCTTTGGCAACTATTTAGAAGCTATATAATATCCGACTCCTCTTTTGGTTATTAATATTTTTGGTGATGATGTGTCTTTTTCAATTTTTTCTCTAATTCTTCTTACGGTTACATCTACTGTTCTGATATCACCATAATATTCATAACCCCAAACTTTTTCTAGTAATGTTTCTCTTGTAACGACTTGTCCTGGTTGTGATGCTAAAAATTTAATAACCTCAAATTCTCTTACTGTTAAATCTATGACTTCCCCTCTGATTTTTACCTCAAATTTATCTAAATCTAATTCTAAATCATTAACAACAATTTTATTTTCTTTCTTTTTTGAGTTGTCATTGTCTAGTCTTGCCATAGATATATTTTCTACTTTTCTTAAATTGGCTTTAACTCTTGCTATCAATTCTCTAACACTAAATGGTTTTGTAATGTAGTCATCTGCTCCTAATTCTAGTCCTAATATTTTATCAATTTCACTATCTTTTGCTGTTAACATCAATATTGGTACATTATATGAATTTTTTATTCTTTTACATACAGATAACCCATCCATTTTTGGAAGCATGATGTCTAACAATATTAAATCTGGATATTGTTCTAATGCAATATTTAGTGCTGTTACTCCATCACTTGCTTCAATGACATTATATCCTTCTTTTTTCAAATTATATACTAATATTTCTCTTATTGGTTGTTCATCATCAACAATTAAAATTGTTTTTTGATCTCTATCTATTTCTTCTTCCACAAAAACTCCGCCTTTCTTCCTTAGCTTTATTTTTATACTTATATTTATATCACAATTATTTTCATTATACAAGTAATTTGTTAAAAAATCTTTGTTAGAGACGTGCCAAATCATTCCGAAAGTTGCCAAAGGGGACGTGCCTTTTTGGCAACCTTTTCTGAAAAAATATTTTAGAATAACAAACTTTATTTAAAAAGTTGCCAAAAAGGCACGTCCCCTTTGGCAACTTTCGGAACGATTTGGCACGTCCCTAACGTTTCATTTTTATTCTAATCTATTGACATTAAAACTATTTAGGCATATACTAAAGTCGTAAAATTTTAATAAAAGGAGGCAATTACGAATGGATAACATGATAGAAATTAGATGGCATGGTAGAGGTGGTCAAGGTGCCAAAACAGCATCTTTATTATTAGCTGATGCAGCTTTTAATACTGGTAAATATATTCAAGGATTTCCTGAATATGGTCCTGAAAGAATGGGTGCCCCTATCACTGCATATAACAGAATTAGTGAAACACCTATCACAATTCATAGTAATATCTATGAACCAGATTATGTGGTAGTTGTCGATGACACGCTTTTAGAATCAGTTAATGTTACTTCTGGTTTAAAAGAAACAGGAGCTATTGTTATTAACACAACAAAATCTGCTGAATATCTAAAAAAAGCGTTAAAGGGATATTCTGGAGAGGTTTACACAATTGATGCTAGAAAAATTTCAGAGGAAGCTTTAGGAAGATATTTTCCAAATACACCTATGCTAGCTGCCATTGTAAAAGTAAGTAAAATTATGACTGATGATGAATTATTAGAAGATATGAAAGGTTCTTTTAAACACAAATTTGCTAAGAAACCTGAAGTTATAGACGGAAATATGAAAGCATTAGAAATGGCTTTAAAAGAAGTTAAGAAAGTTCAATAAGGAGGATTTAATTATGACAGATATAAATGCAAACACACCTATGGAGAAATTAACTCCTGGTGGTGATATTTATACTGCTGGAAATGCAAGAGATTTTAAAACAGGCGATTGGAGAAGTTCTTATCCTGTATTTTTATCTGATAAATGTAAACAATGTGGATTATGCTTCCCTGTTTGCCCAGAAGATGCCATTCCAGTAGGAAAAGAAGATTTAAAAAGAAAAGATTTCAATTATGATTACTGTAAAGGTTGCGGTGTATGTGCTAAAGTTTGCCCTTTCGGTGCTATTGAAATGAGAGAGGAAGGTGTTGAATAATATGAGTATTAGAGAAAGATTAAGTGGTAATGAAGCAGCAGCAACTGCTATGAAACAAATTAATCCAGATGTAGTCGCAGCTTTCCCTATTACACCTTCAACAGAAATTCCACAATACTTTTCAACTTTTGTTGATAATGGTCTTGTAGATACAGAATTTGTTGCTGTTGAAAGTGAACACAGTGCTATGAGTGCTTGTATTGGTGCAGAAGCAGCAGGCGCGAGAGCTATGACAGCAACATCTGCAAATGGTCTATCTTTAATGTGGGAAATGATATATATCGCTTCTAGCTTACGTTTACCTATTGTTATGTCTTTAGTAAACAGAGCTGTATCAGGACCTTTAAACATTCATAATGATCATTCAGATGCTATGGGGGTTAGAGATGCTGGTTGGATTATGTTATTTTCTGAAAGTAACCAAGAAGCTTATGACAATCTTTTAATGGCACATAGAATCGCCGAAAACAAAAATGTTATGCTTCCATTAATGGTTTGTCAAGATGGATTTATCACTTCTCATTCTATTGAGAATATAGAACTTCTTGAAGATGATAAAGTAAAAGAATTTGTTGGAACATATAAACCAGAACATTATTTATTAAATAAAAATGAACCAATTGCTGTTGGTCCATTAGACTTACAAAGCTATTTATTTGAACATAAGGCACAACAAGCAGAAGCCATGAAAAATGCAAAACAAGTTATTTTAGATGTTGCAAAAGATTTTGAAAAAATGACTGGTAGAAAATATGGTCTTTTTGAAGAATATAAATTAGATGATGC
>CALXKE010000030.1 GCA_944388805.1 uncultured Clostridia bacterium
AGTGAAGAAGTTGAAATTGTATTAAGATGGAAAAATGGAGAAGACAATCTAGGAGAGATAAAAAATACAGCAATTATAAGTGGCGTAACAAACCCAGCAAAATATGTAGATATGATACAACAAGATAATAGTGATGCATCAGAAATGCTAATCACAGTAGAAACTGGAGGATTAGACAGTAGAGACAGAACCATCGTATGTATCATAGCAGTACTAACAGTAATGCTTGTAATTATCGGAATTTTATTTGCAAAAACAAACAAGAAGAAAAAAAGATAAATAGTAGTATAACACAAAAAAGTAAAAAGTGTTATAAAACAAATAAACAAATATTTTAAAAAATTAAACTAATTCGCTCCATAATTATTGAGTTATGGAGTGGATTAGTTTAAAGTTTGGTATAATTTCACCTTACTATTTTCCTTGTCATTGAAATAGAGTAATTTGCTATTTATTGTAGAAAATGATAAAATAAGAAAAAATAGAAAAAAGAGGTAAAGATATGGAAAAAGTAGCAATTGTAACAGGTGGTTCAAGGGGAATTGGAAAAGCGATTGTAGAATCATTAGCACGAAAAAATGTAAAGGTAATTGCAAATTATAATCAATCAGAAGAAAAAGCAAAGAAGTTAAAGGAAGAATTAGAAAAGGAAAATATTGTGATAGATATTTTTAAGGCAGATGTATCTAAAAGAGAAGAAGTAAAAGAGATGGTTGATTATACAATAAAAAAATATGGCAAGATTGATATACTTATTAATAATGCAGGAATTGATCAAGAGAAAATGTTTCAAGATATTACAGATGAAGATTGGGACAATATTATAAAAGTAAATTTATATTCTGTCTTTTGTACTACACAGGAAGTTATCAAATATATGATAAGCCAAAAGAATGGGTGTATTATTAATATTTCTTCTATCTATGGTATTAATGGTGGTTCTTGCGCAGTAGCATATTCAGCTACAAAAGCAGGAATAGATGGAATGACAAAATCTTTAGCAAAAGAATTAGGACCATCTAATATAAGAGTAAATTCAATAGCGCCTGGATATATAGATACTGATATGAATGAAAAGTATTCAGCCCAAGAAATAGAACAAATAAAAGAAGAAACGCCACTAGTAAAAATAGGTAAACCAGAGGATATTGCTAAATGTATAGCATGGTTAATAGAAGATAATTTTACAACAGGGCAAGTAATCTCTATAAATGGAGGATGGGGAATTTAGGAGGAAAGGTTCCATTAGGCCCAGTCCCAATGGAACCAACAAAAAAGAGGCCTTTGCATGAAAGCCTCTGATATTTTATTCTTCATTATTATTTGTTGCTTTTTTCTTATAGTTTCCAGAAATAATTTTTGGAAGATATGTAATAATTTTATATACAGCTAAGCGGATTTTTTTGCTCCACAAATAAGCTCTTCTTAATTTTCTAGCAGAACCTAATGAAGTTGGTTCATCATCTAGAACTAATAATTCTGTAGGAAGTTTTTCTAAATTAAATATATAATTTTGACCATTGTTGTTATCCCAATTATCATTTTCATCTTTAAAACAGAAATTAAAAGTATTACCTTCTCCTAATGTGATTTCAGCTTGGAATCCTAAATCTGTTTTTTCCATAACAACATCATTTACATTATCCCAATTCTCACCAAAACCATAATGAATAGTAACCTCATTTGAATTATCTTGAAATAATTGTCCTGTATATGAGATTTTAACCTTTGTATTTTCCACTAATTTATCCGTATTAAAAAAAATATTCTTTGATAACTCCATCTTTTTAATCTCCTTATTTATCTTTTGCTAAACCCATTATAATATTAATTTTTACATTCTTCAAGTCTTTTTTCTAAAAATAAACAAAATATTGAAAATGTAATCATTTTGTAATTATTTTGTAACAAATATGTGAATGAGGAGTCATTAAACTGAATAAGATATATAGGTAAAGAAAATCTATGCGAAACCATGCAAATATATTGTCAAAAAAGTAAGAATATGATAATATCTAAAAAGAATGAAAAGGGGAAGATATTATGAAAGAAGATTTAATGGAAACGAAAGAATTAGAATCAGAAAAAGAGATGAAAGAAATGGTTCAAGAAGAAAATCGCGAAGTAGAAACAATAAAAGAAGAACAAGATAAAGAAGAAATCATACAAGATGAAAAAGAAAAATCTAAAAAAGTAGATGTAGAAGAAGTAAATGTAGAAGGACCCAATAAAACTCTAACAGAAAAAAAGCTAGATCATGAAGAAGAAAAGAAAAATGAAAATACAAAAAAGAGTATAAAAAAACAAAAAGATTCTAAAAATGATGATGAAAATACAGTAAAAAAGGATAAGAAAAAAAATAGCAAAGATAATAACCCTGAAAATAGACAAACGAAGAAAACAAAAAAAATCATTATTTCTATCATAATTGTTGCTATTGTAGCATTGCTATTTTCTACTGTATTTGCATTAACGAATATCCCGAACGAAAAAATCATTAGTGGGGTTACAATTGAAGGTATAGAAGTTTCAGGATTAACAAAAGAAGAAGCAACTGAAAAATTGAAAACGACATATGCTGAGAAGATGGAAAAGAACATCATGTTACAATACGAAGATATGGAGTCAGAATTAAATCCAACACTGATGGAAGTAAATTATGATGTAGAAAAAGCGGTGAATGAAGCATATTCCTTAGGAAGAGAGGAAAATATATTTATCAATAATTATAATATATTAGGAACATTAATCGCGAAAAGAAACATTGATGTAGATATGACCATGAATGAGGAAACAACCAAACAAACGATTACTGATATTGGTACTAATTTACCAGGAATTATGATAGAATCTAGTTATAGTGTAGAAGATGATGAGTTAATTATTACTAGAGGAAAAGAAGGCGTGGCTATTAGTACAGATGCTTTATTATCAAAAGTAAAAGACATGTTATGTGATATCCAAGAAACAGAAAATGTGATAGAAATTCCCGTAGAAACAAAAACACCTCAAGAAATTGATGTTGATAAAATACATAGTGAGGTTTATCAAGAAGCAAAAGATGCCTATTATACGAAAGATCCTTTCACAGTTTATCCAGAAGTAGAGGGAATTGATTTTGATGTAGAAAAGGCCAAAGAAATGATTGCAGCAGAAGTGAAAGACGAATATGTGATAGAGTTAACGATAACAAAACCAAAAGTAACATTAGAAGATATTGGAACAGAAGCATTTCCAGATAGGTTATCTACTTTTTCTACAAAATATAATGCAAGTGATACAGATAGAACAACAAATCTAGTAATCGCTTGTAAAAAATTAAATGGAAAAGTACTAATGCCAGGAGAGACATTTTCATATAATGAAACATTAGGACCAAGAACATATGCAGCAGGATATAGAAATGGAAAAATATATGAAAATGGGCAAGTAGTAGACGGCCTAGGTGGAGGCATTTGTCAAATTTCTTCAACATTATATAATGCAGCTTTAATGTCAGATATGGAAATTGTAGAAAGAAGAAATCATCAATTTGTTACATCATATGTTAATGCAGGAAGAGATGCAACTGTTGTATACGGATTAACAGATTTTAGATTTAAGAATACAAGAACATATCCTGTAAGACTTGTAGCTTCAGCAACAGGGGGAGTGGCAACAGTTTCTATATATGGAATAAAAGAACCAGATAGAGAGTATACATATTCTTTTAAAACAGAAACCGTATCTACCATACCATATACAACAAAATATGTTGACGATTCAAGTTTAGCAGCAGGAAAAGAAGTGGTAACACAAAGTGGTACAAATGGATTAGTTTCTAAGACATATATGACAAAGACGTTAAATGGAAAAGTGGTTTCAACAAAATTACTTTCAACAGATACATATAGTGCAATGCAAAGAATTGTTAAAAGAGGAACGTCAGCAGCTACTTCTAATCAAAGTTCATCTACAACCAAACCTGCAACCAATACAGAAACGAGCAATGAACCAACAGGGCAAACTCCAGAAGATACAACTTCAACACAAAAACCCACAGAAACAACTCCAACACAAAAGCCAGCAGATACAGAAAAACCAGAACTAGAACAAGAATCAGGACAGGAAACCCAAACTGAAACAACAGAATAAGTTATGATTGAATAAGAATAAAATAGAAAACGGTGTTTTTCGTAAAAAACGCCGTTTTCCATTGACAAAAGAAAAAAAAGTAGTATAATAATATATGTCTAAATGAAAAATGCGCCATTAGCTCAGTTGGTAGAGCAGCAGACTCTTAATCTGATGGTCGGAGGTTCGACCCCTCTATGGCGCACCACTACAATAACAAAAAGTAAATCTAAATATATATATAAACATTAGATTTATTTTTTTGTTTTAAAATACAAATTATGTAAATTTTAAAAAGGGGTGAGGGATTTGCTAAAAATTTATAACACAAATATGGAAACAAACAAATTAGAAGAAATCAAAGAATTTAGAAAAGGAAGCTGGATTAATTTAGTAAATCCCTCCGAAAATGAAATCAAAAGAGTATGTGAAAGCATCAATATTCAAGAAGACTTTATAAGAGATGCATTGGATTATGAGGAAAAAGCCAGAATTGACGAAGAAGATGATGATAATACTATTCTTTTTGTAATAGATGTTCCAGTAATTGAAAAAAACGAAGATAATGATATCTATTCTACAATGCCATTAGGAATGATAGTAGTAAGAGATGACTTTTTCATAACAGTATCTTTGAGGAAAAATAAAGTTATAGAAGATTTTGAAAAAAGAAAAATCAAAAATTTTCAAACATATAAAAAGACCAGATTTATTTTTCAAATTTTTTATTTGAATTCATCATATTTCTTAAATTACCTAAAACAAATTAATAAAGAAACAGAAATCGCAGAATATATTTTAAAAAATTCTATGAAAAATAAAGAATTATTAAAATTATTAAGTTTGGAAAAAGGTTTGGTGTATTTTGCAACATCATTAAAATCAAATGAAATTGTCATGGAGAAAACCATGAGAGGAAAAATTGTAAAATTATATGATGATGATGAAGATATACTAGAAGATGCTATTATTGAGAATAGACAGGCGATAGAAATGGCTCAAATTTATACAAATATTTTAAATGGAACCATGGATGCATATGCTTCTATTATTTCAAATAACCTAAATGGCGTGATGAAATTTTTAACATCTATTACCATTGTATTAGCTATTCCTACCATGATATCGAGTTTTTGGGGAATGAATGTACAATTACCGTTTGAAAATAATCCGATGGGATTTATCATTATGGTGTTAATTGCAGTTATTTTAACATTAGTGGTAACATGGTGGTTAAAGAGAAAAGATATGTTAAATTAAAAGGGAAATTGGGGACGGCGAATCGGGAAATTGGGGACGGACTCATTTTTCCCTTTTTATATTGTAAGGCACTTAAAAAATATAGAATATAAAGTCATTACACAATTTTGTATAAGCTAAATTTTCATAGAAATTCTTTAATAAAAAAGTGAGCCTCTCTCATTGTTGCTATAAATCATAAGCAAAATGAGCTTTCCTCACTTTTTTATTTTAGAATTTCTAAATTCAAATTTAGATACGCAAAATTGTTTCATTTTTTTATATTCTATATTTTTTTTATTTTTCAATTTAAAAAAAAGGGAAAATTGAGTCCGTCCCCAATTTCCCGATTCGCCGTCCCCAATTTCTCTTTTTGAAAAATTTTGAAAAAATGCATAAATAAAAAGAAAAAAGGTTAAAATAATATAAAAATACAGTAAAAGGAGGAAAAGAAATGAAGGTAATAGATAAAATTGCATTAGTTTTAATTATTATTGGTGCTATTAACTGGGGATTAATTGCATTGTTTGAACTAGATTTAGTAGCGCTAATATTTGGAGACATGACATTGATGTCAAGAATTGTGTATGGACTAGTGGGATTATCTGGTTTATGGGGCATTAAATTGTTATTTGATGATTAAAGTGAAATGATTTAAAGAATAAAAAAATAAATTTTGAAAGGGAATCTTGTATTCTCTTTTTTCTTATTTTTTTGTCCTATATAAAATCCTTGAAAAATATGTAAAAATAGTATATAATACCAACGATAAATAGCTTAACTTTATTGTATGCGAAAAAATCCATATAAAATTAAGGTAAAATGCTAATTTTCGATACAATAAAAAGTTAAAAGCATAAAAGAAAGGAATGAAATACATGCTAAGTGCAAATGGAGTGACAGTTAGATTTGGAAAAAGAGTACTTTTTGAAGATGTCAATATAAAATTTGGAAAAGGAAATTGCTATGGCATTATTGGAGCAAATGGTGCAGGAAAATCTACATTTTTAAAAGTGTTATCAGGAGAAATAGAACCAAGTAAAGGGGATGTTAGTTTAGATAAAGGAGAAAGATTATCTGTATTAAAACAAGACCACTTTGCTTTTGAAGAATATACTGTAATGGATACTGTCATCATGGGAAATAAAGAGTTATATGATATCATGAAAGAAAAAGAGGCCATTTATGCAAAACCAGATTTTTCAGAAGAAGATGGTATGAAAGCTGCAAAATTAGAAGAAAGATTTGCAGAATTAGATGGATGGAATGCAGAATCAGATGCTGCTATTTTATTAAATGATTTAGGAATCATACCAGATAACCACTATAAATACATGAAAGAAATTGAGGCGAAAGAAAAGGTAAAAGTATTATTAGCACAAAGTTTATTTGGAAATCCAGATGTTTTACTATTAGATGAGCCAACCAATGACTTAGATATGAAAAGTATTAACTGGTTACAAGATTTCTTAATGGATTTTGAAAATACAGTTATAGTTGTATCACATGATAGATATTTCTTAAATAAAGTATGTACCCATATTGCAGATGTTGATTTTGGAAAGATAAAAGTATATCCAGGAAATTATGATTTCTGGTATGAATCAAGCCAATTAGCATTAAAACAAGCAAGAGAACAAAATAAGAAAAAAGAAGAAAAGATAAAAGAATTGCAAGAATTTATTGCTAGATTTAGTGCCAATGCTTCAAAATCAAAACAAGCAACTTCAAGAAAGAAAACATTAGAAAAAATAGAATTAGAAGAAATTAAACCATCTAATAGAAAATATCCATATGTAGATTTTAAACCAGATAGAGAACCAGGAAGAGAAATTTTGCAAGTAAAAAACATTTCCAAAACAGTTGATGGAGTAAAATTACTAGACAGTGTTTCATTTGATGTAAAAGAAGGAAACAAAATCGCATTCTTAGCAGATAATGAACTAGCAAAAACGGTCTTATTCCAAATTATAGAAGGAGAAATGGAACCAGATGAAGGAGAATTAGTATGGGGAACAACCATCACAAAATCATATTTCCCTAAGGATAACAACTATTTATTTGAAACAGATGAGAATATAACAGACTGGCTTAGAAAATATTCTAAAGATCCAGATGAAACATATGTTAGAAGCTTTTTGGGAAGAATGTTATTCTCAGGAGATGAGGCATTAAAACAAGTAAATGTATTATCTGGAGGAGAAAAAGTAAGATGTGTGTTATCAAAAATGATGTTATCAGGAGCGAATTTCTTGATATTTGATGAACCAACAAACCATTTGGATATGGAAAGTATTACATCATTAAATGAAGGAATGAAACGATTTACAGGAAATATTTTATTTACATCACATGACCATGAATTAACACAAACAGTTGCCAATAGAATCATAGATATAAAAGAAAATGGAAAAATTGTTGACAGAGAAGTTACTTATAATGAATATTTAGGGGTAGAATAAAAAGGGATTTTGGGCACGGACTCAAAAATCCCGATTGTAAAATCTGTTGGATATAGGAGGAAAACTGATTTTATGGAAAGAGTAGATAAAGTAAATTATTATTTAGACATTGCAGAAAGTGTGGCAGAAAGAGGAACATGTCTTAGAAATAATTATGGAAGTATTATTGTAAAAAATGATGAAATTATTTCAACAGGATATACAGGAGCCCCAAGAGGAAGAAAAAATTGTATTGATTTGGGATATTGTACAAGACAAAAATATGAAATGCCAAGTGGGAAAGGGTATGAAAGATGTCGATCTGTACATAGTGAACAAAATGCCATTATTAGTGCTGCAAGAAAAGATATGATAGGTGCTACATTGTATTTAGTAGGAATTAATAAACGAAATGGAGAATATGTAAAAGATAATGAGCCATGTTCTTTTTGTAAAAGAATGATTATTAATGCGGGAATCGAAAAAGTAGTTATGAGAGATACGAAAAAAGAATATAGAGTAGAAGAAGTAGAAAATTGGATAAAGAATGATGATACAATTCTTTAGTAAAAGAGGTAAAAATGAAAGAAATTATTTTAACCGATGAAGGATATTGGAATTTAGATAAAATTCCATACAAAAACATAGAAGAACAAATTGCGCAAAAAGATTCATATAGTAAAATACAATGTATAAAGATAGATGAAAGAAAATTTTACAAAAAATATTTTGATGGAAACATAGAGGACTTTGATGAAAAAATAGAATGGTATAACAGTATTTTATTAGCATATATCTTAAAACAAATTAATTTAAATCATGCTAGATATTTTTTAGCAGTTGAAAAAGGAAAGAAATTTCTTGTATCACCTTCATTTTTAAAAGAGGGTGAAAGATTAGTATTAGGAGATGAAATACTAGGAGAGGACTTTTGGAATAGTAAAGAAAACATAGGAATAGATGAAAAATTAGAAAAAATGGAAGAATATTTACATAATAAAGGAGCAAGTGCTGAAGAGATTCAAAAAGTAAAATTAGAGCACTTAAAGCAAATATTTGCAGTAAAATTTTTAGGAGCCAAAAATTTTCATTCAGGCAATTGGGGAATCATTGAAAATGAAGATAGAGAGTTCGTTAGGGTATGTCCTTTTATGGATTATGAAAGTGCTTGTGTTAAATATGAAAATGAGGAAATAGATGATGATGGATGGGAAAATTGTGTGCAAGATGGTGAAAACGGATTAGACGAATTCATAAAATATTATCAAAATTTCCCTGGATTTAAAAAATTTATAGAAGAAGCATATCAAAATTTTAATGTATATAAAGCACTTAGAGATTCTTATGATGAAACACATTGTAAAATAGATACGGACTGTGTGTATTACTATTATGATTTTTTTGAACAAAGGATGAAATGTTTAGGAGATATCTTAGATTCATGTAAACAAAGGGAAACGAAGGGAGAAGAGGAAAAATAATGAAAAAAATAGAAGAAATCATTGCAGAAGAATTAAATATAAAACCAAAACAAGTAGAAGCTACAATAAAATTAATTGATGAAGGGAATACGATTCCCTTTATTGCACGTTATAGAAAAGAAGTCACAGGAGGACTAAGTGACGAAATCCTTAGGGATTTAGGAGAAAGATTAAATTATTTAAGAAATTTAGAACAAAGAAAAGAAGAAGTTGTAAAATCAATTGATGAGCAAGGAAAATTAACAGATGAAATTTTACAAGCAATTGCGATTTGTAAAACATTAGCAGAAGTAGAAGATATTTATAGACCATATAAGCAAAAGAAAAAAACAAGAGCGACAGTTGCAAAAGCAAAAGGATTAGAGCCATTGGCAAATATCATTATCGAACAAACAGAAACAACGCCAATTTTAGAAATGGCAAAAGAGTATGTGAATATCGAAACTTTGTCAGAAGAGGATAAAAAGAATAAAGATAAAGTAGTCGCAACACCAGAGGATGCTGTGCAAGGAGCTTTAGATATTATTGCAGAAGATATTTCTGATAATAGTAAATATAGAAAGCAAATCAAAAGAATTTGTTATAGAGAAGCAACCATTCAAACAAAGGCAGCAAAACCTGAAGAAAAATCAAATTATGAAATGTATTATGAATATCAAGAAGCGATAAAATATATACCAAGTCATAGAATATTAGCAATTAATCGTGGAGAAAAAGAGGATTTTCTAAAAGTAAAAATTGAAAAGCCAGAAGAAAAAATCTTAGAATATATAGAAAGAGACATGATAAAAGGTGAAACACAATTTACTCAAATGCTAAAAGATACAGTTCTAGACAGTTTCAAAAGATTAATTGAACCATCAATCGATAGAGAAATTCGTTCAGACTTAACAGAAAAGGCAGAAGATAAAGCCATTAAAGTATTTGGTAAAAATTCAAAACAATTATTGTTAGGAGCACCAATTAAAGGAAAAACAGTTATGGGATTTGACCCAGCATATAGAACAGGATGTAAAATTGCTGTTATAGACGAAACAGGAAAATTATTAGATTACACAACTGTATATCCAACAGAACCACAAAATGATGTTGAAGGTGCTAAAAAAGAATTATTAAAATTAATTGAAAAAGATAAAGTAGATATGATCGCTATTGGAAATGGAACAGCATCAAGAGAATCAGAAATGTTTGTAGCGGATATGATAAAAGAAGCATCAAGAGATGTGCATTATGTCATTGTCAGTGAAGCAGGGGCATCTGTATATTCTGCATCAAAACTAGCAACAGAAGAATATCCAGATATCAATGTATCTATCAGAGGTGCAATTTCCATTGCAAGACGTTTGCAAGATCCATTAGCAGAATTGGTTAAAATAGACCCTAAAGCCATTGGTGTTGGGCAATATCAACATGATGTAAATCAAAAGAAATTACAAGAAAGTCTAACAGGTGTGGTAGAAGATAGTGTTAACAAAGTAGGTGTTGATGTAAACACAGCGACACCATCATTACTTTCTTATGTATCAGGAATTAATAACACAATTGCGAAAAACATTGTAAAATATAGAGATGAAAATGGAAAATTAAAAAATAGAAAAGAGTTATTAAAAGTTCCAAAGCTTGGAAAAGTAGCATTTGAACAATGCGCAGGATTTTTAAGAATATTTGATGGGGATAATCCATTAGAAGTTACAGCCGTTCACCCAGAAAGTTATGAACCGACAGAGAAATTATTAAATCAATTAGGATTTGATAAAAATGATTTAAAAGATAAAGAAAAATTAGAAGAATTAAGAAAAAAATTAAAAAGTGTTAATGTTGTAGAGATGGCAAAAGAATTAAATATAGGAGAAATGACATTAACAGATATTATTGAAGAATTATCAAAACCAGGAAGAGACCCACGTGAAGACATGCCAAAACCAATTTTAAGAAATGATGTATTAAAACTAGAAGACTTAAAAGAAGGAATGATATTAACAGGAACTGTTAGAAATGTCACAGATTTTGGTGCATTTGTAGATATTGGTGTAAAACATGATGGACTTGTACATATTTCAGAAATGAGTGATAAATTTATAAAAAATCCATCAGATATAGTGTCCGTAGGGGATATTGTAAAAGTAAAAGTTATCAAGATAGATCAGGAAAGACAAAAAGTAGGACTTTCTATGAAAGTTTAGAGACGTGCCGATTTGGCACGTCCCTATTGTTCAGCTTTATATTTTTCTTGTATTTCTTGTATTTCATCATAATGATTTTTTAAGATATCTAAGAATAAATCATCTAATTCTGGATCGAATTGTGTTCCTCTACATCTTTCAAATTCAGAAATAATGGTATCTAAATCTAGATAATTACGGTAAGCTCTTTTAGATGCCATAGCATCAAAGCTATCTGCAATCGTTGCAATTCTTGCTAAATATGGAATATCATTTCCTGCAAGTTTCCCTGGATATCCTGTTCCATCATATTTTTCATGATGATGTTCAACAATTGGTAAGATATCATTAAATATAGAAGCATTTGATAAAATATGAACACCGATATTCGGATGTTGTTTAATTTGAGAATATTCTTCATCTGTTAATTTAGAGTCTTTTAGCAAAATACTATCTGGAACACCAATTTTTCCAATATCATGGAATAATCCACCAATTTCTAAAGTATGTAAATCTTCATCTGATAATCCTAGTTTTTTGCCAATTAACACAGAATAAGCGGCAACTCTATCGGAATGTCCCCTTGTATATTGATCTTTGGCTTCAATTGTATAACGTAAGGTTTTGATAGAATCTAAATAGGCTTGTTCTAATTTTTCATATGTATCAGACAATTTAGCATTTATTTCTTTGATTTCATTCATTTGTTTAATAGATTTGATACCGGATTCAATTAATAAAAGTAATTGGTCGAATTTATCGCTTTTTTCACAATATCCTTGAATATCTAATCTTTTGATAGTTTCTAGAGGTGGTGCCAAATCTTTATGTCCTGTAAGTAATAAGATGTATAAATCTTTATTAAATTTTCTAATCTCTTCAACTACTTGGTCTCCATGAAAAGGTGTCATAATAAAGTCTAATACCATTAAGTCAAAATGTTCTTCTTTAACTAGTTGAATGGCTTCTTGTGGGTCTGTAACACCGGTAAAGTCATATCCAGAACGTTTTAAAAATATAGATAAAGAATCTACAATACCTTCCTCATCATCTACAGCGATAATTCGATATGTATTATTTTCTATGTTTTCCATCCCTTGTAAATGCTTTCTCATAATAAACCTCACACAATATTTAATTTTTCATTATTATATTAATAAAAAAAACAAAAATCAAGCTTTTTGAATGAATTTTGTGCAAATTTGCTCGATTTTTGTCGATATTTGTAGAAGTGATTTTTGTGCATAAATTCAGTGGTTTTACTAATAATACACCATTATAAAATAAGAGAAGTTAACACAAAATAAAATATAAAGTATCCTTATAATGGCAATATGATAGTAAAAGTTGTACCTTTTCCTTCTTCTGATTCAAAGACAATATCACCATTAAAATGTGCCTTTATGGTTGAGTAAGACATATACAATCCTAAACCAGTACCATTTTTTCCTTTTGTTGTAATCATTTCTTTAAATAATTTTTCTTGAACAGATTTTGGCATACCACTGGCATAATCTTTTACACTAATATATACGTTATTATTTTTACTTTCTAGTATTAGTTCAATGTTTTTATTTGTTTCTCCATTATATGCTTGAATAGCATTAGAAATCATATTATTAATAACTTGTACTAAACTATTAATATCACCATTAATAGATGTATGTTCATCTGTTTTCATAGATATATTTAGGTAAATAATTGCATTTTTAAGTTCGTGCCTCATCAAAATATTAACTCGTTTTACTAATTCATCAAGTGTAAAGTGAACAGAATCTGATTCAGATAGTGTTACAGCTTGTCCTTTAACAGCAGTAATAATATCTGACATATATTCTGTATAATCTTTAATTTTAGAAATCCATTCAGACATATCTTTCGCAATATCATGATGATCTTTTGAACTTACTTCAGGATCATCAATAGATTCTTCATATTCTTTGATTAAACCAGATAATCCTTCTAAAGCCCCAGAAATGGACATGATAGGGGTTTTTAAATTGTGTGCAATTCCACCAATTAATTGTCCTAATGATGCTAAACGTTCACTTTCCATTAAGGTTTCTTGATTGTTATGTATTTGCTCAATATTTGATTTTGTTAAATCTTGAATATTGTTAAAGGAAATTGCCAAATCGCCTAATTCATCATTAGCAGTAATTGGTAATTTGGTGTAATTTAATTGTTCCTCATTTTTAATGATTTGATTAAGTCCATCTGTAACCTTTTGAATATCAGAAGTTATTGATTTAGTAATGTAAAATAATATAACTAAATTAAATAAGAACAATAATCCTGAAGATAATAGGAAATAGTATATTAAAGAAGGAGAAACAATTTCATAATAAAATCCAACTGTATAAGTTTCACCATTATATTCAAATGTATCAATAACACCTTGGGCATCTATTGTATAAGCTTCATATACCCTATTATCATGTGAAGGAGAAAGTTCATGCATATATTTTACAAAGAAGTGGCTTAATTCTGCTCCATTGGTTGTATAGATTGTTCCATCTGGGTATTCTATGAAAAGAAAATCAGAGGATGCTATAGTATTAGAAGATAAATTTGTTTTAACATATTCTAATGGATCTCCAGACATAGTTATTTCTAAATGTGTATCGTCTAATACTTTTCTATAATATGTATTTAAGAAATTTCCTTTTTCTACTGTTAATCTAGAATATCCTATTAATGCAATTAATAAAGCTGTAACTAATATACTAGGAAAAATTTGAAATATTAGTTTAGCAGTTAGTCCTATCCCATGTTTTTGTTCTGTAATAGATAATAAATCAGATGTTTCTTTTAAAACAGGATATAGTACATTTTTAGAAATAATTAAGAAGAAGGAACTAAGTAGTGTGGAAAAACTAAATACTAATATTCCTATTTTAAATATTAGAACTAGAGGATGACTACCTGTAAATTCCAAAACTAAACTTACAATTAAAACAGGGAAAATTTCTAATATGATATATAATCTATAAGGAAAAGAAAGGCAAAGTTTTCTTATAGCTAAGATAGATTCCTTATCAGCAGGTTTTGTTTCTTCCCACTTATCAATTTTTGACAACTTTAGTTTAAAATATATGACAAACAAAATTAAGATAAATGCAAAAGCTATCAAAAATTGAAAGCAATAATATAAGACAGATACTTCTTTATCAAATTGTGTATTAATGGTATCTGGAGGGTAGTTTAATAAGTTGGGTAAAATAAAGTAAAAAACTACCCCGATAGTGATAAGAAGAAAACAAAAGTATAATGTCATCTTATTAGATATTCTCATATTTTTAAAAATATTTTTCATAAAGGTTCTCCTTTGTTAAATAAAATTTACATTTCTCATGTAGTCTAATACATGTTTTATATAATCAAAATCAATTTCTGGCCAACTAAAACATAAATGTTTTAAATAATCTACTGTAATTTGATTATCTTGTGGAAGGGTGTGATTGTATACCAAATCGTCATCTTTAGTAAAATCATTAATTAATCCAGATACTTTAGCTTTATCAAATTTACTTGAAGACATTTTTTTAATTAATTCATTAAAATCTGGTGTATCAATGATTTCTATAGGACAATTCAAATTATTTACATATTCAATAAGCTTATCTGTTGAAAGCATATTTGGGTTATAAATATGAAAAATTCTATTACTTGCATTGTTTGAACGGATAATTTTGCATATTGCATTTGCAGCATAATCAACTGGTGTAAATTCTAATAAATTTTTTTCTATAGATTTAGGAATACAACCAATCTCTATAATAGATTTAAGTCTAAGATAAATAGAATTCTCTTGTATATTTTCTTGGAATACACCATCATCATATCTTCCTGTTAAATCTCCAATTCTCAATATAGTTGCATTTAATCCATTAGATATAGCATCTAAAACATTCGTTTCAGCAATTAATTTACTTTTCGCATAAACATTATCATCAAAATTTTGATTTTGATAAAAACTTGTTTCATTAAATACAATATCGTCATGATTTTGCTCTAATAAGTAATTTCCAGATACAGTCATTGTAGAAATGTGATACATATGAGAATTTGAATGTAAACAAAAATCAATGATATTTTTTGTACCAGTAATATTGACCAATTCAAAGTCTGAATATTTTCCATAATGTTTTACATTAGCAGCTGTATGAATAACCGTATTTACTGTACTTGTTAAATTTAAATAATCATCCTCATCTAATCCAAGGTTATTAAGTGCTAAATCTCCATGAATAAGTGTTACATAAGTATTTATGAGTGTATCATATTTTTCCCCAAAATAGAAGTGGATTTTATTCCAGAAACGCTCTTCCATATTAATATTATGTTTATTACGAATTAGGCAGTAAATTCTTTTAACTGAAGAAGGATTTTTCAATAATTCAATTAAAATGTGAGCACCTAAAAATCCAGTACATCCAGTTAATAAAATAGTTAATGTAGAAGTTGTTTCTTTTGCCATAGGATCAGTCGAGAAGTTTTTTACAAGCGTATTTAATTCTATATAATGTGAAGTGTCTAAATCCTTTTTTAATTCATGTTCACTAAGTAAATGATCATATAAATCACGAACAGTAGGGTGTTGATATATATCAGATACTTTCAAGTTTAAATCATATTTAAATAAATCTGTAAGGATATTGATAATTGTAAGAGAATCAGCACCATAATCAAATATATTACTATCAATTCCGAAAGAATCTGTATTTAATTTTCTAGATATGGTTTCTACTAAAACTTTCTCAATGTCATTTCTTGGCAAAGAAACATCTTCCATAACGGTTGGTGTATTTGTATCATAATTTTGAAGTGCTTTTCTATCAATTTTACCATTAGGTGTAAAAGGAAATTTCTTAATCACTGTATAAGTAGAAGGCATCATATAGTTTGGTAAATTTTTTAATAAATATTGTTTTAATTCATCAATATTTAAATCATAAGGATAAGTTAAAAAAGCATTTAAAGATATAACACCATCAATTGTTTTTACAATAACGGCTGAACGTAATAAATTATCCTTTTTAAAAGAATTTATCCTTTCTTCTATTTCACCTAATTCTATACGTAAACCATGTAGTTTGATTTGATTATCTGCTCTTCCTTTACATTGAATAGTTTCATCGTTTCTCCAAAAACCTAGATCACCTGTACGATACATAATGGTACCTGGAATAAATGGATTTGGTATATAACGTTCTTTTGTTAAATCATCACGATATAAATAACCATTTCCAACACCATCACCTGCAATATAAATTTCTCCTAATGTATATTTTGGTAAAACAGATAAATTTTCTCCTAAAATATAAATTTGTGTATTGGCAATTGGTTTTCCAATAGTAATTTCTTCTAAATCAGTTACATCAGTATAAGTTGAGAAAATGGTTGTTTCAGAAGGACCATAACCATTGTATACAGTACAATTTGGATAGAATTTCTTTAAATCATTTACTAAAATTTTTGGTAAAGGCTCACCAGCTAAAGTAATATATTTTAAAGAAGAAAATGATGACATATCATTTAGATTATCCAAATGAAAACGCATGATAGATGGGGTCGTTTGAATAATATCTATTTTATTTTCTCTTATTAACCTTTCTAATTTACTTGTAATTTTTTGCTCATAATAATCTGTTATAAATAATGTTAAACCACAAGTTAATGACATTAAAGTTTCAAATAAAAATATGTCAAAAGAAACAGTTGTAATGGATAAAACTTTATGGCTTTTTCCATCTGTTAAATATTTTGCAGAGGAAATCATGGCATGGTAAAAATTCATTAAGTTTTGTTGGTTTAACATAACACCTTTAGGATTTCCTGTAGATCCTGATGTGTAGATAATATAAGATAAATCTTTTGGATTTGATATATTTTCAAGGTTGTCTTTATGTGAATTATAAATAGGCGTATTGCTTAAAGATATATCGATATATTCTAGAGAATAGTTCCCTTTTTCAATTAATTTTGGAGTCGATAATAACAAAGATGTTTTACTGTTTTCTAACATATAATGAATTCTTTCAGTTGGATAGTCAGGATCAATTGGAATATAGCTAGCACCAGATTTTAATACAGCCAAAATAGCAATCATCATTTCAAATGAACGAGGTACTAGAATTCCTACAATATCATTATTTTTTAATCCTCTTTTTCTTAATTCATAAGCCAAACTATTTGCTTTTTCATTTAATTGTTTATATGTTAATCGCGCGTGATGAAAAATAATAGCAGGAGAGTGTGGCTTTTCCTTTGCGATATCTTCAAAATATTGAATGATATACTTATCTTTTGGGTAATCTAAAGTGGTTTCATTAAATGTATATAATAATTGTTTTCTTTCATAATTTGTAACAATAGAAATATCATTTAAAGCGATATCAGGATGTTTCAATACTTGATGAATCATATGTGTAATCCTACTATGCATTTTTTCAATATCCTGTGAAGCATAATGTGATATTTGATAATCATAAGCAATACTTAATTCTCCAGTATCATTAATATCAAATAAATGTATATTGATTTCATCTGCACAATTACCATTAAAATTCCATTTTGAAGTATAAGAAATATCAGATGAAAATTCTTTTGAGTTTGTGATTTGGTATGAAATAAGTATATTATATAAATTTGGTATAGTTGGACGTGTTTTTCTCATATTTTCCAATAATAACTGATAAGGATATTTTTGATGTTTTAACATTTTCATGGAATCTGCACAGACAGTTTTAACAAAGTCGTGAAATGTTTTTGTTGATGGCAAATTTACACGAAAAGGAACTGTGCTGATAAACATACCAAAACAAGATTTTTCTTTAAAGTTTGTTCGATTTAAGATAGGAGTTCCTATAACAAAATCATTTAGATTAGAAACTTTTCCTATATAAATCGAATAAATAGCCATAAAAAAGTTAAATAAAGAAATACGATTTCCTTTACAATAGCTTTTTATATTTTCAAGTGTTGATTTTGAAATTTTAAATTGTTTTCTTTTGGAAACTGTAGAGGTAGAATTGGTAAATGAAGTACTAGAAGGAATAGAGGCGATACTAGGTATTGTCTCAAATTTTTGGTTCCAATAAATTTCATCTTTTTTAAATTTATCACTAGTTAAATATTGTTTTTCAGATTCAATAAAGTCAGTATAAGAATCAACAAAGTCCATTTCTATTGAGTGGTGACTTTGCAAATCAAAATATGTATTAACAACTTCTGAAGAAATATGTCCTAATGTATAGGCATCAGCAATTAGATGATGAATATCTAACACATATCCACCAGAATTGTCAGGAAAACGAAACATGGCTAAATGAAATAAATAAGAATCTTGTAAAACAAAAGGTGTTGCAATAAACTTTTTGGTAATTTTATTTATTTCTTTTTCAGAAGAAATATCCACGATTTCAATATTTAAATCATGTATAGGAGATAAATATTGTTTAGGGATACCATCATCTACACAAAACTTAAAATTAAAATTTTGATGTCTAGAAATAACAATTTTAAGAGATTCTTCCAATAATTTGAAATCTAATTTATCATAAAAAATAGCTGAACCACAAATATGGTTGATAGGAGAACCTGTATAAAATTGCTCTGTCATCCAAATAGATTTTTGAGGATATGTAAGTTCATATTTTTGATTCATTTTTAAAACCACCCTTTTATTAAAATTCGACATTTTGATTATACCAAAAAATAAAAAAAAAGCAATTTTTTTGTAAAATTTTATGAATATAAAAAACAAAACAATTAAAAAATATTGAAATAAAAAAAATAATCATATAAAATTAAAAAAAGAAAGAAGGGATATAATGGGAGATAATGAAAATAGAAAGGTTTATGAGCCAAGAATCATAAAAAATTATAGGGAGATGATAGAATATTCTGTTAAAAATTATGCAGATAAAGTAGCCTATAAATATAAGAAAAATGGAGATTTAAAACATGTAGAATATGTAGAAAAAACATATGAACAAGTAGGAAAAGACATAAAAGCGTTTGCAACAGAATTATTAAATAAAGGGTTAGAACATAAGAAAATTGTTCTTATAGGAAATAATCGATATGAATGGTGTCTTAGTTATCTAGCAGTTACAAGTGGAAATATGATTATTGTTCCATTAGACAAAGCGCTTCCAGACAATGAAATAGAAAACTTGGTAACAAGAAGTGAGGCAGAAGTAGCCATTTTTGATAAAAAATATGTAGAAGTTATGAAAAAACTAAAGAAAGATACAAATGTGAATTTAAAAATGTTAATTTGTATGGACGACATAAAAGATAATGATATAGAAAAATTTTCACAGTTATTGCAAAAAGGTGAGGAATTAGTAAAAAATGGAGATGACCGTTATGAAAAAGTAAAAATTAATCCTGAGAAAATGTCTATTATGTTATTTACATCAGGAACAACCAATCTTCCAAAAGCCGTTATGCTATCTCAAAAAAATATATGTGCCAATTTATCAGACTTTGCTTCATGGGTAAGGCTATATCCAACAGATACCTTACTTTCTTTTTTACCAATTCATCATACATTTGAATGTACGGTAACATTTCTTTATGGATTTTATAGTGGTTGTACTGTAGCTTTTTGTGATGGATTAAAATATATTCAAAAAAATCTTGCGGAATATAAAGTCTCTGTATTTGTAGCTGTTCCATTGGTATTAGAAACCATGTATAAAAAAATCCAAAAAGCCATTCATGATCAAGGCAAAGACAAATTAATCAATCGAATGATAAAAATATCTAATGGGCTTTTAAAATGTAAAATCGATTTAAGAAAAGTCTTTTTTAAACAAATACTAGATAATTTAGGTGGAAATATTCGTTTAGTATTATATGGGTCAGCACCTATGGACAAAGAAACAATTGTAGGATTTAACAATTTTGGAATTGCCTTAGTACAAGGATATGGTTTAACAGAAACATCCCCAGTTATTGCAGCAGAGTCAGATAAAGAAAAAAAGCCAGGATCCGTAGGATTAGCCTTACCTAGTTTAAATGTAAAAATAGAAAATCCAGATGAAAATGGTGAGGGAGAACTTTTAGTCAAAGGGCCAAGCGTTATGATGGGATATTATCATAATGATGAAGAAAATCAAAAAGCATTTGTGGATGGTTGGTTTAGAACAGGAGATTATGGATATATAACAGAAGAGGGATTTATCTATATAACAGGTAGAAAAAAAGATATTATTGTTTTAAGAAATGGAAAAAATGTATATCCACAAGAAATTGAATTCTTAATCAACAAACTTCCTTATGTAACAGAATCATTAGTTTATCAAAGAGAAAAAGATAAAACAGATACCATGTTATGTGCTAAAATTGTATATGATAAAGATATCATAAAGGAAAAGTTAGGAGAAAAAACAGAAAAAGAATACAAAGATGATATTTGGAAAGAAGTAAAAGAAATTAATAAACAATTGCCAGTATTTAAACATATAAAACAAATCACGATAACAACAGAGCCATTAATAAAGACAACAACACAAAAAGTAAAACGTTATGAGGAATTAAAAAAAGTTTAACAGTAAAAAAGGGATTTTGGGGACGGACTCATTTTTCCCTTTTTTTAATTTTAGAAATAGAAAAAATATAGAATATAAAATCATTACACAATTTTGTATAAGCTAAATTGTTCCATTTTTTTATATTCTATATATTTTTTGTTCTAATAAACAAAAAAGGGAAAAATGAGTCCGTCCCCAAAATCCCTTTTTATTTTGACTAAAATCGAAAATATGGTGAATACTATTTTTGAGGTGGGTTTATTGAGAAGAGGCAAGAAAAAAAGTAGTGGAAAAAAAATTATTGTTACAACTATTGTTTTCTTAATTATATGGCTATTAGGATTTTATATATATGTTACATATAATAATATAGAAATTTATGACTCAAGTTATGCAGCTCAAAAGACACAATCCACAATTGAGGAACAAACTGTGGAAAAAGTAGAGGAAGAAAGCAAAAATGTAGCAGATGTGATTGAAGAAACAGTGGAAAGTGTAGTAGGAATTTCAAAATTAAGAAATACAGGAGAATCCATTTTTTCCAATAGCACAGAAAGTCAATTAGGATTAGGAACAGGTGTCATTGTTACAGAAAATGGATATATTTTAAGTAATGAACATGTAACAGGAAGTAAATATAGTAAATGTTATGTGACATTAGAAAATGGAAACAATTATAACGGAACGGTTGTATGGAGTGATTCCAATATTGATTTATCTATTGTAAAAATAGAAGCTAATAATTTAAAATATGTTACATTAGCGGATTCAGATAGTATCAAGATAGGAGAAACTGTGTATGCTATAGGAAATCCAATTGGATTTGAATTTAGAAGAACCGTTACTTCAGGAATTATTAGTGCAAAAAATAGGACAATTAAAATAGAAGAAGGGGATACAGTATCTTATATGACAGATTTGATACAAACAGATGCAACTATTAATCCAGGAAATAGTGGAGGACCATTGATTTATCCAAATGGACAAGTGATTGGAATTAATACAGTCAAAATATCTTCAGCAGAAGGAATTGGTTTTGCGATTCCTATTAATATTGTAAAACCAATTATTGATAGTTATCAAAATACAGGAGATTTTCAAGAAGCTAAAATTGGGATATTTGCCTATGACACAGAGGTAATACCATATTTAGAAACAGGAACAAGTACTAGTTTTCAAGAAGGAATCTATGTAACAGAGGTAACCAAAAATGGACCAGCAGATATAGCAGGAATAAAAGAAGGTGATATTATCACACAAATAGATGAGATAGAACTAGAAACGATGAATGACCTAAGAGAATATATTTATACAAAGAAACCAAATGATGAAGTTACATTAAAAATTAATAGAGGAAAAATAAAAAGAGAAATTGTTGTGAAATTAGGAAAGTAAAACATTAGAAATGTGCCAAAGGGGACGGGGCAAAATGGCACACTTTTATTTGTATTATATAAATAATTCATTTTTTTAATTACAAAGTGTGCCATTTTGCCCCGTCCCCTTTGGCACATTTCACTCTGTTAAAAATTCTTCCATTAAGTCATATTTTCTAGAATAATCTTTTGTTTCTTCATTTGAAAGATAAACTTCTGATGTATTACTTTTTAAAAATTCGATAATTTCATAAACATCTATCCAGATTTCATTAGGGCTATCTACTTGTGATTCATCAAAAATAAGTTGCAAGCCAAAATGTAGATGGGCAACATTAATATTATTTACATTTTCTTTTATGCTATATCCTGTCATTCCTAAATATCCAATAACATCACCTGCTTTTACAGTATCTCCTTTTTCTAAACCTTCTACATAAGGGTAATCTTTTCGTAAATGAGCATAATAGTAATATCGTTTTCCATCAAAACTTCTAATACCTACACGCCATCCACCATATTGATTCCAACCAAGTTGTTCAACAATGCCAGATTCTACTGCTATGATAGGGGTTCCGATACTTCCCATTAAATCATTTCCTAAATGAGTTCTTTTAAAGCCGTAAGATCTAGAATTTCCAAAGTCTTTATAATGTGTAAAGTAATAATTTTTGGCAATTGGCAAAAAAGCTTTTAAACCATATCGATTTTCATAAATTTTTTCATTATTTTCATTGATTGTTTCAATAGAATAATTGCCAATAAATCCACTTAAAATAGCTGAATAAGCTTCTAAATAATAGTCATAAAAGGTTAAAGTAGATGTAAGTTCTTCCATTGTTTTGCTATTTTTTAAATTTTCTACGATTTTATCTAAATCACTTGATTTAAAGTTTTTAAAATTTCCACCATAAATACAAGCAAGGTAGGCTAATAATTCAATCCAATTATAAGTGATTTCTTCATGGTTATTATGGGAATTGATGTCTAATTCAGCAGTTCGTTTTAAAACATTGCAAGGAACAGTAAAATCTACCCATTTTATATAATCATCCTCACTATCAGTGTTTACTTCAATAGATTGTAAATGTTTTTGACTGAAATAAAAAATGAGAGAGGAAGATAAAAACACAATTAGTATTAGCATAGATATACATATATTTATGATACAATTCTTTTTTATATGTATTGATTTCATAATCAATCTAAACACCTCATAAAAATATATGAGAATAGAATGAAAATCATGACGATTACTTAGGTAAGCAATAGAAAAGAAATCAAAATAACGTAATAAAATCTTTTATAATATTATTTACGAAAGGAAAAAGTTATATTAAAATAAGCAGGAGCATTATTAAAAAATTTTATGGAATTTCATGCTTATAAATTGTAAAAAGTTGCAAGATTTTCATCACAAGAAGGTGCAAAAAATTATAAAAAACAGGAAGGTAATGTCCTGCAAAACAATATTGCTATAAAAGTTTAATAAGAAAGGAATGAAAGGTATGAATAGATATATGGAATTAGCAAAACAAAATGCAGAAGAGGGAATCAATAGGGGAGAAGGAGGACCATTTGGTGTTGTTATTATAGATAAAGAAGGAAATATTATTTCAAATGGAAACAACCAAGTTATAAAAAATAATGACCCAACAGCACATGCAGAAATTGTTGCGATTAGAGAGGCATGCCAAAAATTACATACATATGATTTATCAGATTGTATATTATATACATCTTGTGAACCTTGTCCAATGTGTTTATCAGCGATTATTTGGGCAAATATAAAAGAGGTGTATTATGGTTGCACAAAAGAAGATGCTGGAGAAATTGGTTTTCGAGATGATATGATTTATGATTATTTAAAAGGAAATAATTCTAATTTGATTGATTTGAGAAGAATGGATAGAGACGAATGTTTAGAAGTATTTAAAAAATATAAAGAAATAGGTGGAATTATTTATTAAAATAAAGCCATTTATAAACTTTTAAAATTATAAAAAATAGAGTATTTTAAATCTTTTATTTACGTGAAAATAGAAATAAAAAAATAAACCGTTAATATATAAATATATTCAACGGTTTATTTGGTGCACCAGGACATAAACGCATTATAAATAACCTTTATTTTTCAATGGTTTAAGCATTTTTATATTGTAAAATCA
>CALXKE010000031.1 GCA_944388805.1 uncultured Clostridia bacterium
TCAATGTACTAATTAATTTTAAAAAATTTTTAATTTTTTTCATAAAAAGACTTGACATTCATATAGTTAGTCTCCTTAAATTTTCTTTACTTTTTATTTTTCTTTTAAGAGATTTTGCTTTGTCTTTATTTTATATCTTTAAAATTTGGCGCCTATCTTTTCAAAGATATACAAAAAAGACCTTAAAAGTACGTTTTTTGTACCTTTAAGGTCTCTTTTTCGAAAACTAAAGGCACAAGCATCTAAAGCTTGTGCCAATCAATTTCAGACACAAGCTATATTTTATGATGATGTTTGTTACCATTTAGTTTATATATTTTCATAAAATTCTCTCCCTTAAATTTATTGTTTAAAATTCTATCACATATTTTTATCTTCTGTCAATAGCTTTTATAAAATTTATTGAAATTTTATGTCAAGTATTGTTGCAATTCTATCTTACATATTATTATTTTTAATTACTACTTATTTTATATTATGCACTTTTATAAAAAATGTTCTCCTTTTGGGTCTATTGGGATCAGAGCTATTGGGACCCATTATTCTTCATTCACATCAATTAACGAATATACATCTTTTGCATCATTTAATTCTTTTATATTCATAATCACACCTTGTCCTACAACAATTCCTCCCACTTCTTCTATTGCTTGCTTCATTGCTTTCATAGTGTTTCCTGTTGCATAAATATCATCAATAATATATATGTTTTTTCCTGTATATTCTTCACCAACTAATTTAGGTAACTCCATTTTGTCTTTCCCATATTCTTTTACATAAGAAAATTGTTTTTCAACGGTTGTTGGTGGTAATTTTCCTGCTTTTCTAACAGGTATAAATCCAATATTCAATTTACTTGCAACTGCTGCTCCTATCATAAATCCTCTTGCTTCTGCTCCTACAATATATTCGACTTTCTTGTCTTTTATTTCTTCTACAAATTTATCAACAATTTCCTTAAAAGTTTCTTTTTGAATAATTAATGGCATAATATCAATAAACTCTACACCTTCTTGTGGAAAGTCTTTTTGTGTTCTAATATGTAGCTCATTTTTTAATTCATTTCTTAATATTTTCATATTTTTACTCATTCCTTTCTCATTGTCCCTATGCTATATCTCTACCTACTTGATTGCTATTTCTCTCCATTTCTTCGTCTTCTTCTAATTTCATTTCTATTCTACTGATTGTTCCTTCAAATTTGCTTAGTGCATCCCTTTGTTCTTCTTGGCGAATTGACTTTTTATGATATATATTATCATAAATTTCAGATTTCATTCTGTCCGTATTTTCACGATAATAGTTTATTTGTTTTCTTTTTGATGGTCTTTTTTCTCCTAGAATTGCTGGATAATTGCTAATCGCTTTTTGATGCGCTTGTTCTAATAGTACTTCTTCATTAGGTAAATTATTAAAGTTTCTTCTAATCGCATGTATCATTTCAATCATTTCTGGTGAAAGTTCGCCATTTAAATCCTGTACACAGCAGTCATATAAGTTAGTCATCATAACAGATACACTATTTTCAGGATTTCTCGTAAGCGTCTGTTTTCTTTCTAACTCTACTTTTGCATCTATGTTGGCTATTTTTTGTTCTCTTAATGTCGTTCCATAAAATAGTCTTTGTAATGTAGATTCTTTTTCTTGAGAAATTTGCTGTTTTTCTGCTTGTAGATGTGAAATCTTTTCTTTTGTAATCATTTCTTGTATTTTTGTATTTAAATTTGCTTTTATTTCTTGAAAAGATTGTTTTTCATGTTCTTGAATATATTGTGGAAGTTCTTGCATAATTTGTTGTATTTTCGTTATACTCTGTTTTTGCTTCAATAAATCTCCATATACATCTTGCAATCTATCTCTTTGGGTTCTGTAATCCTCATTCTCTTCTTGGCTTTCTTGTTTATTTTCATTTGTTTCTTCTGTTGTTTTAAATTTTGTTTTTATATTCTGAATCATTTCTAATACTTTAAAATGTATATTCTGTGAATATCCTATTTTCAAATCCTCTGCAATTGCTCGATATTTTTGAGATGTGTCCTCCACTTCACCTATATATTGTTCTAACATTTCTATTATATTTGTTTTTCCATTTTGAACTTGTTGTTTTAAATTTGCAATTTCTGTTTCTAATTGTCTTAAATGTTCCTCATCTCTTATTTTTCTTTCTTCTACCTCTCGTATACGTTCCTCCTCTCGTTGTCTGTCAATTTCTAACTCTTTTTCCTTACACAATCCTCTTATCATTCTTTTAAATTGTGTTTGATATTCCTGTGCTGTTTTTATGGCATAAATACATTGTTTTGATACTTCTATTAAATCTGCTTTTTTTAGTTCTTGTACTTCTTCTCCTTCATCTTTTTTCATTTGTCTTTCTAAATAGTCAATTTTGTCTTCCAACTCCATGCTGATTTTCACTTGTTCTTTATAATAGTCATATCCTTCTATTAGTTGTGCTTGTAAAGCTCTTAATTCCCCCTCTGGTACTTCTTCTAATTCTTCTTTTTCTAAAGTAGCATCATAATATTCGTATCCTTTCCATCTTCCTCTCTCGCTTATCTGCTTTACTTTTGTAAATGGTGCAATTAATATTTCTTCTTTATATGTATCTTTTTTATATGGCTCAGTGTATAAAGTTGGTACATTTTCTTCTACATTGATTCGTAATATAACAGCATCTTCTGCATATCCTGCAAAATATTTTGAGTTTGCATATTCTTTTTCAAGTGATGTTGATGTAAATGAAGCAATTTCTCCTTTTCTTGTTATCTCTTGTATTTGCTCCTTATTGGTTGCTCTATATAATACCTTTTTTGGTTCCCTTGTTCCTGCTTTATATATTGCTGAATATAGATTGACAAATGTTTTGATATTTTTCTCTAATTCTTCTGTTGTCATTTCTACTTTCCAATGGTCTTTTTTTAGTTGTTGTTGTTTATCATAATCTAAATCTGCTATAAAATTTATTTTTGCATGTGTTATTCCCGAAGAATATTCACTTATTGCTTTTATCTCTTCATCTGTTAATGGTAATTCATATGATTTGTTCATATATTACTCCTTTATTATCTCAAAAAATCTTTTTTTCTTTTGTTCATCATTAGATGAATCTATAAATTGTATTATTCCTTCTTTATCCTGATTATTAATCAAATCATTTTCTATTAAAATCTCTTTTAGGTGCTTTGCTAAATACGGTGCTCCATTAAAAAATGTAACTTGTCCTAAAACTTCTTGTATTTCTTCTTGTATCAATGGATAATGTGTACAACCTAAAACCACGTTTTTTACATTTCCTCTATATGTTTCCAAATGTTCCTTCAAGTATTTTCTTATTTTTTCTTTATTTCCCTCTTCTATAACATCTGCTAGTCCTATACAGGGAAACAAAATGGTTTTATGATTATCATATGTATGATATAAAAAGTTGAATTTTTCGCTTTCAATGGTTCCTTTTGTTGCCATCACCAATGTTGGCTCACTATATGCATAATCATACACCATTTTATAGGCTGGTTCAATGGCTATAAATGGTATATTTGTATACTTTTCCCTTAGATACTGCGCTGATTTTGCACTTGCTGTATTACAAGCAATGACTATTGCTTTACATTTTTGTTTAATAAATAGTTTTACTATATATTCACATAATTCATTAATTTGTTTATCACTTTTATCTCCATAAGGATTGTTTCTGGAATCACTATAATAGATATAGTTTTCATTTGGTAATATCTTTAATATTTCTTTTAATACAGTGACGCCTCCAATCCCTGAATCAAAAATTCCAATTGCTTCATTTTTGTTCATTTTTTTGTTCCTCTTGTTTTCATTTTTATTTGTTCATATTTTACAAATATGTTTCATTTTTTTACCATCTATATTTATCTAACTTATCTAATATAATTTGTTTTGATTGGTTGCTCTTTTTCAGGTAATTCTATTCCAGCTTTTCTTCCTTGTTCAATACATTTTAACAACCATGCCATATTATTTCCTAATGTTCTCATCGTTTGCATACCTTCTTCATCTTGCACAACTTCTTCTGGTGTATTTCCATGTACCATATTCCAATATTGTGATGATACAATTGGCATATTATTAATGGTAAAATATTTATTTAATTGGTCAAATGTTGAAGTTGCGCCTCCTCTTCTACAACTTACCACGCATGCTCCTAATTTGTTTTGAAATGCTGGTTTTCCTGCATAAAATACTCTATCCATAAATGAAGTAATGGCTCCTGTTGCTGAAGCAAAATGCACTGGTGTTCCAAATACAAATCCATTTGCTTCTTTTGCTTTTTCTATAAATTCATTTACTTTATCATCTACAAAACATTTTCCTGTGCTTTTACAACTACCACAACCAATACAACCTGCTACTGGTTTTATGCCTAACCAAATGATTTCTGTTTCTATATCTTGCTTGTTTAATTGTTTTTCTACTTCTTTTAATGCTGTATATGTACACCCTTCTTTATGTGGTCCTCCATTAACTAATAATACTTTCATAGCTTTCACTTTCCTTTCTGTTTTTTGATATTAAATAGTTTTTATCATTATTAATATATTATTTTTCAGTGACTATTTGTTACAATTCAAATGATAAATCTTTTCAAATGATAAATTTGAAAAAATAATTTATATTTATCATTTGAGATATTTAAAACAATCAAAACTATCACTACTATTTCAAAATTGTTTTTACTTTTCCTTTTCCATCTTGAGAAGTGACTTCTAATATTGCTCCATTTACCATCGCAAATTGTGGTGAAACATGTCCCACATCTGCATCACAAATAATTGGTATATTCAAATCTCCTAAAACATCTTTTACTGTTTGATTGAAATCTGTATCATAATCATTTCTAATAAATAATGGTCTACCAAATATAATACCATTACAATTTTTGAAATATCCTGCTTCTCTCATTTGCCATAATGTTAATAGTACAGTTGGTGAACTCATTTCAAAAACTTCTAAAAACCATACAATTCCATCTTCTTTATATGTTTCAATATATTTTTTTACATGATCATATTTTGTTCCAATAAAAGTTTTTACACAATCTAAACAGCCACCAATAGCTCTACCTTTAAATTCTATTTTTTCTTCCCCTTTTAAATTCATCCATTTGGTTTCTTGTGTTAAGTCATATCCTTTTTCTAAGTTTTCTATTTTCAATTCTTCTTGTTCTGGATGCAATTCTTCTATACTTTCTTGATTTTCAAGAGCTTCTTCTGGTTGTTCTATTCTAAAGTCAACAATTTCTTCATGTTTTTCATATGACGTTTGTTCTATTTCTTCTCCACTTGCAATTTTTAAAGCATCTGTTAAATCTTTAAATAATGGTTTCATTGCATATTTTTTTATCATTTCACAATAAATAGATGGTCTTTCTAACATCGTATTCCATAAATAATTGATACCTGTAATATCAGAATATCCTTGCATCCATTTTGGTTTTAACGTTTTTATTTTTTCGAAATCTAAATATGGAATCATTTCTACTAAAAAATCTCCACCCTCTGCAAATATGATTAATTTTACATCATCATTTTCTAGTAATTCCATAAATTCCTTTGCTCTTTGTTTTCCTGATGCACTTCTTCCTCTTTCTTCTTTTCTTACACTTTCTGTTTCTATGATTTTATATCCCATTTCTTGTAATTGTTTTTCTGCTAATTCTAATTTTTTGATTCCGTCTTCTTCAGAAATTCCTCCTGATGGTGCACATATTCCTATGGTATCCCCTTTTTTTAAGTTTTCTGGATAATTCATAAACTCTCTCCTTTAATTTTTTCTCATTATAACTATATACCATTTTTTAGGATTTTACAATACACCCCAGATTTTCTTTTAAAAATGTAACTATTCAGCATTATAATTTTTTTAATAATGAGTTCTTGGATATTTATTTTTCATTAATGACGAATGTGCTTGGAATGTTTGTAGCCTTTCTTAATATAAAAGAAATGAGGAAGCGCGAATAGCGAGAGGCTCATTTCTTTTATAGTTAGAAAGGCTAAAACATGTATTGAGCCGAGGAATTAATGAAAAATAAATATCCAAGAACTCATTTAATATCAAATATTTTTAACATAAATCCTGGGGTTAGATTTTATATATTCTTAATATTTCTTTTCTTAAACACTATAAATGTAGGTATCATCATAATTAGGAAATATACAACACAGATAATGATTGACATTGTCATACTCATTCCTTCCATATATGGTAAATCGCCATTTGCATATATACTTAAATCCCAATTCATGGTCACAAAATATTTCATAAATTGTAAATCATATCCAATAGCCAATTGATTAATAATAGATGCTGCCATATATCCTAATAAAGAAATAGTTATAGCAAGTGTACTATTGTTAAAAAAAGTACTAATTGCAAATGCTAATGTTGCTAATAAAATAATCATTGGTAATTGTGTTAATGTTTGTACTCCTAAGTTTGCAAATATATTCATTTCTTCCATTGTATTGGTATTAAAGTTATATGCTACCACTGGTTCTGATAAACTATCAAATCCAAAGATAATACCACCTATTAGAATTTGCATAACAAGTGTAACAACAATGATGAAGATAATCATAATGAATGTTGTAATTGCTTTTGCCATTAAGATTTTATTTCTCGTATATGGTTTTACTAATAATAATTTAATCGTACCTTTATTAAATTCTTCACTCACAATCGTTCCTGCTATCATCACAACAACGACTATTAAAAAGATTCCAAATTGTGCATAAAAGTTTTCTAAGATTCCTTTTAAAGTATTTGTATTATGAATATCTCTTCCTGTTTCTAATATATATCTGCTTTCTGCTTGGTCTTCTAAATTGCTATTATATTCTAATCTTTCTTGATATGTTAATTCTTCTATATTTTTGAAATTTGCTAAACTATTATTTGCTGTCTGTAAGTTTGAAATTGCTCTATTTAAATAATTAGTACCATAAGGGATTTCTTTATTTAATCTGATTTCTGCAATTTCTTTTTCCATTTGTACATTATCTAGTTCTGTTTCAAGATTTTCTAACACTGCTTTATCTTCTGTTTGCTCTTTTTGTGCGTTTAATTCTTCAATTTGTTGTTCTGCCTTTGCTAAATCTTCTCTTGCAAAATATTTCCAATCATTTTCATCTAATTTGGCAAGTAATGCATCTATTTCTTGATTAATTTCTTGTACTTGTGCTTCGTTTTTTTCTGCTCCATATTGATAAGTATTTCTTTCTGTTATATATGGTGCAATCCTTTCATTGATAATGGCTAATTTCCATTCTGCGTCTTTGTGTTGTTCCATCATTTCACTTAATTGTATTTCTGATAATAAATTAATATAGGTTGTTACATCACTTGATTTTTCTGGGTTTAATGTTTCTAATTCACATCTTAGTGAATTAATATAATTTTCATTATATAAATAATAATCATATTCACTTCCACCATTTGCATATTTAAACATGCAATTCATAAAAATTAATAATAAGAATATAACGACCATTGTAATATAAATGGTTTTCTTTTTAAATATTTTAATTAATTCATTTTTCACTAAATTACTCAATGACATTCCCCCCTGTCTTTTCAAAGAATGCTTCTTCTAATGTTTTCTCTTCTTGTTTGACTTCATAAATCTTAATTTTGTTTTCTACTAATTTTTCAATCATTTCTGGTACCTCTTCTTTTGACACATTTATCTTAAATCTATGATTATCGATTACAATCATGTCTCTTATTATATTTTTTACACGATTTACATCATCTACTTCAAATAGTTGTAAATCTTGACTGGTTTCTTTTTTGATTTCAGAAATTTCGCTTGTTTCTATAACTTCTCCATTTTTAATAATACATACTTTTGTACAGAAATTATCTAATTCTGCTAAATTGTGGCTAGAGATTAAAATAGCCATTTTTTCCTTTGTTGCTAAATCGACTAGTAATTCTCTCATTTCCTTAATGCCTTCTGGATCTAATCCATTGGTTGGTTCATCTAATATTAATAGGTTTGGTTCATGTAATATCGCTTGTGCAATTCCTAATCTTTGTCTCATTCCTAAAGAATATTTAGATACCTTATCATGAATTCTGTTTTCTAGTTTTACCAATTTTACGACTTTATCAATTCTTTCTGTTGTGATTCCTTTATATAAATTGGCTACTAATTTTAAGTTTTGATATCCTGATAAGTACATATACATGTCTGGATTTTCAACAATGGCGCCTACTTTTTTAATGGCATGTGTAAATTCTTTTTCAATATCATATCCATTAATGGTTACTTTTCCACTGGTAATGCTTTGTAATCCTAAGATTAATTTAATAGTTGTTGTTTTTCCGTGCACCATTTGGTCCAATAAATCCTAAAATATCACCCTGCTTTATGTCTAAAGAAACTTTTTTTAAGATCTCTCTTTTTCCAAATGTCTTACACAAGTTTTCACATTTTAATATGGTTTCCATATATTGATCATTCCTCCCCTTCAAAAATTTTTAACTTGTTTACTGTTTCAAATTCTAACATATATTTATTGATTTCCAATTGATTTTTTCTTAATATTTTATGAAGTCTTTTTTGTATTTCTTAATTTTTTCTTATCGGTTACATTTTGTTTTGCAAGAACTTTTCTAATTTAACTATATATATTTAAGTTTTCGAAGAAGCATAAAGATTTTTCTGTGCAACGTTGTTTTTTTGTTGAATAGGAAAAGCAATTTTTCCTATTCAACAAGAAATACATATATCCTTCCCATTCAAAAAAAAATTGTCAGCTGTTCTTACAACTTTGACAATTTTTTTAATGAAATCTTTTTAATAATATCTTTCCCATTCATTTATATTTTTCTTAGTTTCAAATTCTTCTGGTGCTGTACTAAACAACTCTTTAAGGCTAAACCAACTTTTTCTTTCTTTAAATTCCATATCCCACATAACTTCTAAATACGCTTTACAGATATAATATAAGTTTTCACATTTTAATAAATATTCTATATCTTCATCTTCCTGATGGGTTTCTTTCAATTTATTTACAATTTGGATTGGTATACCAAATGCTACGGCATAAATCAGATATTCATCCCATAATTTAATATAATTGATTTGTTCATCTTTTATCAAACTATATTCCTCTATTTTATTTTTTATCTCTTGCAATGCATAATAATCATTTAATGCTTCTTTACTATGTTTTGTCATTAAGTTATCTGTTTTTACAATTAAAAGCGCCATTCCTATCATAAAAATATCCAAACAAATATATTTATTTGGTGCCATTATATAAACAAAGCCTATAAATATAGCCATAAATATCAAAATTAATACGCTCATAGAAACAATTTTTTTGCCACTATATTTTTCTGCTTGACTTTTGATTAATTTCTTCAATAATACAATGGCCAATAATAATAGATGAATAATAAGGGCTACTACTGGTAATATTAAAATGATACCTACTGCTACAATTCCCATGAGAAATATGGTAGATTCATATATATGAATATTTAATCCATTATTCGTAATATGAATAACTGCCATAATACAAACAATGATTAATAATAAAACATTTGCCTTTCTGATAAATCCTGGTACAGATTTTATATTTGCTCCTATAGAATTTAATTTGTTTTGGGTCATCCTGTTTAATTTTTTTAGATGTTTCATAAAATCTTTTCGTTTTGATATTTCTTTTAATTTTTCAATTAAATCAATTTCTTCTTGTTCATAATATCCAAATAACCAACTTAATACATATTTTTCTATTTCGTCTAAATCATTGATATTTGCTTCCCTATTTCTAGAAATCATATATGTATAATTTTCTTTTCCTTTTAACGTTGGTTTCATTTCCATATGCAATATGTCTTTTTGAATCAAATTTAAAACAACAGCTGTTACATCTCTTGCCAATACTTGTCTATTGTCTACCAAACATCCTGCTACCATTGGATTATATTTTTTTAGTGTTTCTAAATCATCTGCATTTTCATAAGTATAATCATATAGCTCCTCTTTTTCAAACAAGAATAATAACACAATCCAATAAACAACCAAAAATATACAAATTCCACCAGCTAACATATTGTTTGCATCTTTCTGTTCTTGTGTTACAATATCATTTTCTCCATTAAAATATACTTTATCTTGATACCAAATCCTAATCCCAAATATATCTATACTTTTTTCTTCATATTGCTCTTGTGCCGCTTTTACACTTGATATGCACATTAAGAAACAAATACACATAATCCCAATAATACAAAATCTTTTTAAAAATCTTTTTAAAAATCTTTTCATAAAATCCCCTTTTTCTCTAGTAAATATATAATTGAAGTTTAATATAATACTTATGATTTTTGTTTTATTTCTTTATATACTATTTCTTCTATATATTCTTTATTTTCATTTACATTTTTTCTGATTTTTGTTCCACTAATCGCATATTTTTCTCTAAGCCTATCTACTTGTACTTCTTCTATATGTAAATCTTTTGCAACATATTTTCCATAAGGTTCACTGTTATAGAAATGGGTAACAGGAATATCTTTTATAATATTTTTTAAATAATCCATTTGAATTTTTACACTTTCTTCATCTAATCCATATTGTGATGGTGGATTTTTAGCTAGTAAAATGTTTACTTCTGGATATAACTCTTTTATCCATTTTGCTCTTTGTTCTAAAGGGATATCTATGACATTTGTTTCATATACAATGACATAGAACTCGTCCATTTCTTTAATACCTTTTTCTATTAAATACTGATGCCCTTTATGTAATGGTGCAAATTTCCCTATCGTAAATCCAATTTTCATTTCTTACTTCCTTCTTTTTTGTTTTATTATATCATAAGTTATTTCTTATATCAATTCTGTCTCATTTTGTTTTATTGTTAAATTTTACAATTTTATTCTAATATGGTATAATTTTATGTAGACAAAAAACTCAAAGGAGGAAGTTGAAATGAGTAGAAAAGAAGAATTAAAAGAAAAATTACAGGAATTTTACGAAGATCCTGCATTGCGGGAATTCAGACCTGTTATTTCAATAATGCTGGATACAATTGACACTCCTGACGATGATGACATTGCAGAAATCCTGCGTTTAATGCCAAAATGTCAGTATTCTCACAATTGTCACATCTTGGCTGAAGGTGCTTATGAAAATGCTGCATCATTTGTACCACAGAAAAAGCACTATGAAGACTAAATTCTTCTTTCAAAAAAGCCTTGCTCGCTATCACAGCTACAAGGCTTTTTCATATTATACTATGAGGTGTTTGTATGAATCCATGTGCTTTCGTTAATTTTATTTCTCTACTTGCTTGTGAAATTGCAAAAGATAAATCTCAAGACGAACTTGCCATTTTATCTGCTTTTTTCACACAACTTGGTGATACGTTAGCTACCATTGCTGCATTAAATGATAACTAATACATATTGTCCCTATTTTCAAATCATTTTGTTTTTTCTTACTTTTCTTTTGCTAATAGCTTCTTAAAGGCTGTTGGTAGTGGATATTCTTTTTCCATTTGTTTTTCTGTTACCCATGTCCATATCTTATTTTTATTCTTGACTTCCACTTCATAAACAATCATGTTCCATTCTATATGTGTAAATATATGTTTTGCATGCTTTTTTAGATATAGATTTTTAAATTGTATTTGCCATTGTTCCAAAATTTTGGAAATTTCCTCTTCTGACACTTCTCCGAATCACATTGGGAAACTCATATAGATTTGCCAATATTCCTGTTTTTTCACGTTTTCTAATCGCTATTTCATTTTTATATTTTAATATAAAAACGGTTTTATTTTCTATCTTTCGTTTTTGCTTTTTTACTCTAACAGGTATCTCATTTGTTAGATTTTCTTTATTTGCCATACAAAATTCTTGAATTGGACATGTTTCACACAATGGAGCTGTATTTGGTAGACAAATTTTTTCTCCTAATTCCATTAATCCTTCGTTAAAATCTCCTGCTTCATCAGGCATGATTTCCAATAACTTCTTCGTAATTTTTCTTTTCGTTTCTGGTAATAACACATCTTCTTTACTGGCAAGTACTCGAGAAACTACCCTTAATACATTTCCATCTACTGCTGGCACTTTTTCCTTATAACTAATAGATGCAATAGCGCCTGCTGTATATTCTCCTATCCCTGATAATTTTAATAATTCTGTATAACTTGTTGGTAGCTTTCCATTATATTCTTGTTCAATTTGTATTGCTGCTTTTTTTAGATTTTTTGCTCTACTATAATATCCTAATCCTTCCCACAATTTTAATAATTTCTCTTCTGATACATCTGCCAAATCGTGTATAGTTGGCAATTCTTTCATAAATCTTGTATAATATTTTTTTACTGCTTCAATTCTTGTTTGTTGTAACATAATTTCTGAAACCCATATATGATAAGGTTCTTTATCTTGTTTCCAAGGTAACATTTTTTCTTGCTTTTGATACCATTTTACAATTGGTTCTACAATTTGTTTTAATCCTTGTTTCATCTTTTTCTCCTAATCTAAACTTCAAACTTGTATTTTTTCATATATATAACTATCTCCATATTGTTTTGCTATTTTCAATTCTTCATAAGTTCTAATTGTCCAAATAAGTATAGGATATGATTTTTTCCTATATCTTTCTATTTTTTTATTCGGTAATGCCTTTAAATCATAAGCTATAAAGTCTGGTTTTGTAATAAAGTTATACAACATATTTCTTGCTATAAATCTTTTTATTATCCCTAACCCTTTTTCGTTTTTATAATCCGTTGCTAGTTGCCCTCTAATGTATTCAGGTCTATTTTTCTTAAACCATTTTACGATATATGGACTAAATGACTTTACAATAAATTTACCTTCATAATTATCTAAAATACTACAAAGTCTTGTTTCTAATTTTCCTCTTTCTGTATCATATTTCAATTCTATATCCATTAACACTTTTCCATTTATTACTTGAAGTACTTCTTCAAATAGTGGAATTTTCTCATTTGTATCTAATAATCTTAATCCTCTAATTTCTTCATATGTACAGTCTTTTATCATTTTATTATATCCTGTCATTCTACTTAAATTGTCATCATGAAAAACAACGATATTTCCATCTTTTAATAAATGTACATCTAATTCTACAGGAATATTTCTTTTCACTGCTTCTTTAAATGCTCTTATAGAATTTTCTGGAATTCCCTTTTCATTATGATACAGTCCTCTATGTGCAATATATATCCCTTTTAGAAAATCTAAATCTTTTTTCATTTTCTTTCTCACCATCCAAAATGATATTTATGATTTACTTCCATATTCTATTACAATTTTTTTCTTCTTTTTCTTTAAACGCCTTAAACATATCTACATGATTCATATTGGCTATACTAAGTAAATATATAAAACAATCTGCTAATTCTTCCTCAACACTCTCATCATATTTTTTATTTACATCTAAAGATCTGTTTGTATTTTTTCTAATGGCTTTAGCCAATTCTCCTATTTCTTCTATAAATAACATCATTTCTCTTTCAATTGTAACACCATCAAATTTTCTAGCTCTTTTCATATCTTTTATATATTTTTGAATATCTGCAATTGTACTATTTTCATTTAATAATTCTAATTTTTCTTTTAATTCCATTGATTACACCTCTTTTTCTAAAAAATATTTCAACTTTTACATGCTGATACATATAATTTGATTTTCCCTCTCAAATAATTTTTAATTCTAGCTATTTATCATTATATATGATTTCTAATATAAAAACTAGTAAATAGAACAAAAATACTAAATAAATCCCTAATTTCTTAGTATTTTTAGCCTTATAGCTTGAGAAATGTCGAAAAATAGATTATAATATATATAGAATTTAATTATATAATGAAAGGATATGTTATGACACCTATAATAATTGGAATAGCTGGTGGTAGTGGATCTGGTAAAACTACTTTAGCTGAAAATTTAAAGAAAGAATTTGGAGATGATATTACAGTTCTTTGTCATGATTTTTATTATAAGCAACATGATGAACTTTCTTTTGAAGAACGCCAGAAATTAAACTATGATCATCCTCTTGCTTTTGATACAGATATTTTAATAAAACATTTACAACTTTTAAAACAAGGTAAATCTATTAGACATCCCGTTTATTCTTTTGTTAAGCATAATAGAGAAAAAGAAACGGTATTGGTTGAACCAAAGAAAATTATTATTGTTGAAGGTATTCTTATTTTCGAAAACGAAAAACTTAGAAACTTAATGGATATTAAGATTTTCGTTGATACAGATGCGGATATTCGTTTTATTAGACGACTTGTTCGTGATGTTAATGAACGTGGAAGAAGTATTGATTCTGTTATTGAGCAATACTGCTCTACTGTGAAACCTATGCATGAGCAATTTGTTGAATATAGCAAAAAAAATGCTGATATTATTGTTCCTGAAGGTGGTAACAATACAGTTGCCTTGAATATGATTAAAGAACAAATCAAAAATATTTTATATACTTTGTAAAAAATATGAAGCTACAAATTAGCTTCATATTTTTATGTTAAATTCTAATAATAATTTTTTAATATCTTCTACTTGGTTAGGCTTAATTCTTCTACCTTTTATACCCATTTTATTAGCCGTTTTATAGTTTTCTTCTGATGGATCATCATCTATAAATAAACATTCTTCTGCATTTAATTTATATCTATCTAAAAGTAATTTAAATACTTTTTCATCTGGTTTTATTAAATGTTCATGTGCTGATATAATAATCCCTGTACATAATGAAAAAAATTCTTCATTTTTAAAATATTCATATGTTAAATTAGCCATATTAGATAAAACAAATAAATTATATCCATTTTTCTTTAATTTTTTTGCTATTTCTACAAATTCTCTGTTAATTGGTTGTTTTTTGTACCATTCATGCAAAAAATCCTCTGTTAATTTTTGATATTTAAATTCATTTCTTTTATTAATTCTATTTGATTTTCGAAATTCGCTTTTGTTACAGGTATTCTTGCATACATCTTTGTTCCTAGAAAATAGTTTAATGTATCAAATGCCTTTAATGTTTCTTCTGTTCCAGTGCCACTTCCTCCTGCGCAAGCAATACAAACTATTTTCTTTCCTTTTATTTTTGAATTGTCATTAAATGCATCACATCTTTTTAATCTATCAAAAAATGTTTTTGCTGACTCACTCATTTCATGGAAGTACACTGGTGTAATAAATACGTATGCATCAAAGTTTTCCATGTATTTGTATATTTCGTTAAAGTCATCTTTTTGAATACATAAATGTTCTTCAAGACAAATTCCCCAACCTCTCTTACCACAAGCTAAACATTTTTTAATATTTTTTCTATTTATACAAATATGTTCTACTTCATTTCCTAGACCTTTTAGTTTTTTCTCACATTCTTCTACACAAGAAAAAGTTAATCCTATTTTATTAGGTATAAAACTATCTTCGTTCACTTGATTATTACTAAAACTTAATATTAAAACTTTCATTTTTAACTCACTTTCATATTTAACTTATTAACCTTACTATTAAAGATTTTTATATCCAATCTCACTATGTATCTCTTTATGGCAATTAGAACATACTAAAATACATTTTAAAGCTTCTTGCTTATATTCTTTCCAAGACATTGTATTTCCTGATCCTAACTTGATATTCTTGTAGAAGATTTTGTTTCAAATCTACTATTACATATTTCACATATTTTTATCATACATTTTCACATCCTTACTTACAGTATATATGATTTCTAATATAAAAACTAGTGAACAAGCTTTCGCTTTATTATAAATTATTTTTTATTTCTGGAAATAAATCATATAAATTATAACCTAATAAGTCATCAAAATATGCCTTCAATTTATATGTTTCTTTTACATGATACTGAGTATTTGGATAAGCTCCTCTTCTAATCATAATATCAATTAACCTTTTATCTATTGTAAATACTTTTCCACCTTGTGGACACATTAAATCACATAGGTTTATTAATTTTTCTTCTATTGTGTATTTATGCGTTTTTACAAACTCTGCTATATAAGGTTTATCTTTTGGATTTGGAACTCCTCCAGCCGTGCAAATAATGTCATTATTCAAATATGAATGTGTTATACATATATTACAATATTCTTCATCATACCCTTTATCTTTTAAATAGTTATATCCTTTTATCTCATGTCCATGAGATTCTCCGTTGTATTTGCCAATATCATGAACATATCCTAGTGTTATTGTTTTATCAATATCTACATTATACCCTTTTTTAGTTAAAGTTTCAGCAATTTTTCCTGCTGTATCTCCTACACAAATACAATGGTCTATCCATCTATCACTTTGTATTGTTCCTCTAAAATTTTCTAATATAGTTCTTGCTTCATTACTCGTTAACTTCATAATCTTTCTCCTAATTTCCTAAATAAATCTTTGTATTCTTCTTTCTTGAATACCATGCACACTATCATTATAAAATCTTTGGCATAAGTAATCACATAATTCACTTTTTCCTTTTAAGAAATGCTCTAATTCATATATTGAAGTTCTTAAATTTGATGCTACATTTTTACAAGGTATAATAGTTAATTTTCCTTTTGATTCAAAAACAGTTTTCACAGCTTGTACATCTTGCTTAAAATTAAATTCTTTATTATCTTTGTTTAAAAAGCTGTGTCCTCCAAGCCATATAACTTCAATCTTATCTACTATTTTAGGTTCTTTCTTTATAGCTAATGCTACATTTGTTATTGCTCCTATTGCTAAAATATAGGTTTTATCATTTTTATTTGCTATCTCTATAATTTTATTTACTTCATCATTTTTTTCATTATAGTCATTTACTATATAATCAGTTGAACCTTTAAATACTTTGTTAGTATAATCAAAATTTAACCAATTACATATTTTAATAATTTCATCATAACTTTTTTTCTGTTCCTTCTTCTATTGATATATTATTATCATGATGATATGGTGCTACTGTAATTGCTTCAATATTGAATTTATATTGTGATTTTAATAAATAGGATAATGCGAATTGATCATCACATTCATTGTAAATATCTGTATCTAAAATAACATTTACTTTTTGTTGTCTTCTTTTTTATTTAATTTTGAGATTTTTTCATATATTTCTTTCCATTTTGACACTCTATCTAAAGTTTGTTCATTTTGATTATACCTTGTATTCATTGTATAGACTTTAATACCATTACTTATTAAATCTAAACTTATTCTTGTACTATCCTCAATCATTAAGTCAATATTATTTTTCAAACATACTTCTGTTTTTGCATGTTTGTCATAAGCATTTGTAAATATTAGTCTATCATAGACAATATCATATTTAACTAACCATTCTTTAGTTAATTCACTAGGATTTGTATATTCTCCATTATTTCTTCCAGTTATAATATATATTTCGTGTCCATCTTCTTTTAATTTTTTAATGTAATAAGATGAATCTTCTAATGGCTTTAGTTTTTTTACAAACTCCTCAATATTTGCATTATAAAAACTTTTTTCTTCTTCTTCTGTCCAATCAAACATTCCTTTTCTTAAATATTCTGGACTTTCATTTATAATCCCTGTGTTTCTTAACTCTTTATCATGTTTTAAATATTCTTTTAATAATGTATCATCAAAATTAGATATACAATTATCTATATCAATTCCTATTCTCATATATATACTCTCTTTCTTGTTTTTTCTAATTGATATATTAACATAGAAAATAATAATTATCAATAATAACTAAATTTTTCTTATTTTATTGAATTCTCTCCTAATCCATAGTATAATCTACTTACTTTTATTAATAATAATTTTATTTCAAAAGGAGGTTTTATTCATGAATGATTTTTTTAATTCTTTATCTGATGGATTGCATGAACTTGATTTATCACTTCATAAGACAAAATTAAAAGATACTTTTGTAGATAATTTTATACATGAATTACAAGATTATTTAGCTAAGTCAGATGTTACTTATAGATTATCACAGTTACCAAAAGACACCTTACTTGATATTAACGAAATTGAAAAAAATCATATTCAATGTTATTTTAATCATGAAGAATATAATATTCCAAACGAAATGATTTATAAACAAGAATTAAATGGCTTAGTTAATGATGGATTTATCAAACTTCAATTACAAGATGATGGATTATATCATGTAGTTAGACGAGCTGAATTGTATTATTTTCATCTGTTCTATATATTTTAATATTATTGTTTTTTAATCTCTCGATTATATCTATATCAGGAAGATTATGTGAATTATCTCTTCCAACTGAAATTATTGCATATTTAGGTTTAATTTTTTCTAAAAATAATTGGCTAGTGCTACTATTGGAGCCATGATGTGCTACTTTTAATACATCCACCTCATTCCATTCAACCATTTCTTCTACTCTTGTTGTAGCATCCCCCATAAATAGATATTTAGTATTTTCATAGTTTAATTCAATTACGATTGAAGAATCGTTCAGATTGTTTTTGGCATCAACGCTTAAAACTTTCCAGTTAGCATTACCAATCGCGTATTGCGTTTCTTTGGATGCTTTTAGATTTTTGTCGACATTTACATTATTTCTTTCAATTGCATTTAATAATCTTTCATAAGTTTGTGTATCATTTTCTTTGTTTGGCATATATAAAGTTCCTATTTGTATTTCATCTAATATTTTGTAAGCACCACCTATGTGGTCTTCATCACAATGTGTGAGTATAAAATAGTCTATTTTGTCTATATTCTGTGCTTTTAAAATTTCACAATATAATATCCATCTTGGTCATTTCCACTATCTATTAGCATATTATAACCATTTATAGTTATAAAAGTGCTATCTCCTTGACCCACATCTAAGTAAAATATATTTAATTCTTCCTGATTGATATTTAGATTTGCATATTCGAAACTATTTGTTTCTGTATATATATTATTATTTTGTATTAAAATTGCAATTATAATTATTATAAAAAATATTAAAAATACTAATATTTGGCTTATTACTTTTTTCTTATTCACTTTATTCCCCTTATTATATATATAATTTCACTTATTATTTTATTAATCCTCCTGAACAATGTAGTTCGTAAATCAAATTATTATTTATATATATTTGTTCTATTCCGTCAAAATTTTCTATTGTTCCTGTAGTTTTAAATGTATAAACATATCCATTGTTCTCGAATTGACTTATACCTCTAACAGGAATAACACTTTTGTCTTCTCCAACTTTCATAAGTGCTGGTCTTAAAGCATTGTCCATTGCTTCCTCTCCAAGTGTATCATCAAATGTAACACCGTAATAGTTCATTCCCCATACAGGTTTATTACTGTCACAATATACAACTTCTTCTCCCATAAATTTAGTTCCACCAAAGTATGTATCATGATATATGTATTTTTTACTATCAATTAGTTCTTCATAATGATAATCTGATGAACCTACTCTACTTGACTTTGCTTTTTCTATTGTACTATTAGCATAAGTTGATTTCTTTGCTTTTATTAAAAAGTCAATAAATGTATTATTTATTATATTTTCCATATTAGTTATCCTCCATTTTCTCTTTATTCTTTAAATTTTGCAACATAATGTTGCAATTTTCATATAATTTTCTTTAAATCATCTAACCATTCAAAACCTTCATTGTCTAGTTCTTCTAATTCTTCTATTTTAAAATATCTTACTTCTTCTAATTCTTCTTCCTGTATTCTACATTCATCTATATCTACATTTTTTCTAACATAATATACTGTAAAATGTGATTTTTCATTTGTATCCATACTTAAAAATTCAAGCTCATCTTTCTTTAAAAGAATACCTATTTCTTCAAATGTTTCACGAATTCCTGCATCAAGTGGTGTTTCTCCTAAGTCTACTTTTCCACCACATATTCCCCATTTGCTAGGATTAGCTCTTTTATATCTACTACGTTTCTGCAGTAAAATTTCATTTTCATCATTGATTATAACAACTCCAACAACTGATATATAATATCCATTTGGTACATTATTAGGGTCACGAGCTTCTATATGCGTTAAAATTTTACCAGTTTTATTTCCATTTATATCAACCAATTCATGCTTTTCCACTTTTTCCCCCATTTTTTAACAAATCTGTAAAATTAAAATATAAATTCTATTCTTCATCATTTTGCTTTTTTTCCTATTGTTGCAGTTCAAATATTGCTTTTTGACTTTCTATTTCAGCCTTTAATTCTTCTTCTGTTGGTAAATATAATTTATATTTACTAGCAAATAGTTGTTCATTTCCTTTTAGAATAGAGTATTTTGCTATATCTGCATCGGTTTCTGAACATAGCAAAATTCCTATTGTTGGATTGTCTTCTTTTGATTTTTTTAACTCATCATACATTCTAACATACATATCCATTTGCCCAACATCTTGATGCGTTATTTTTTTAGTTTTCAAATCAATTAACACAAAGCATTTTAATATATAATTGTAAAATACTAAATCTATGAAGTAATCTTCTTTTTCTGTATGAATATGTTGTTGTCTTGCAACAAATGCATAACCTTTACCGTAGTTCCATTAAAAATTTTTGTAAATTATTTATTATACTAGTTTCTAATTCTGTTTCTGTAAAAGTACTATCCAATGAATATCCTAAGAATTCTGCTATTACTGGATTCTTTACAAATTCTAATTTGTTCATTAAATAATTATCTTTATTATTTTCTTTCATTTCCTTTATTACTGGTTCTTTAACTTGTGACTTTAACAATCTATAATAATACTGTGTATTAATGTTTCTTTGTAATGTTCTTGTACTCCACGTTTGTTCTAAT
>CALXKE010000032.1 GCA_944388805.1 uncultured Clostridia bacterium
CTACAAGTTGTTTACTATGTAAATAATTTTGCGAATGTTCTATTCCCATAAATACCTCCTTTACAAATTACTATTTTTATTAATCATAAAAATAAAAATTATGATTTCGTGATATTTTTAAGCCCACATATATAATTGACAAATTGTATATGCTAATAAACTATTAAACACTAATATAGTTAAAACATATATAATTTTTAATTTTTTACTTTCAATATTTCTCGATAAAAATAGACCTAAAAAAGTGATAAAAATGGCTAGTATATTATATACAATTAGTCTTAAATCATTTGCATTAAAGTCTATGTTAAACATATTAGTTTGAGCAGATGGCACACAACCACATCCAAATATTTCAACAAAAATTTTTTGGTCTAATATGTTATAAATCGGAGTTAAAAAAATCATAAGTAAGTATGGTAATGATAATATAACTTTTTTGTTCTTTAAATATATAATTATCCATACTACTAATATAATTAATAATATAATATTCCAAAACATATTTTATTTCCTCCTAAAACATAAATTACTATTTCCTATTATAATTATATATCATAAATAAGAGTAATTATCAATATAACTACTCCCACAAAGTTTTTATTCTATCCTTAATAAAATTTTATTTTTTATTTTTCGTTTTTCAAAGCTTCTAATATTATTTGAATACCATCGCAAAATCCATTTTTATAAAATCTTTCATTATCATAAGCAGTTAGAGAATTTTGCCTTTCCATGTAACCTTCTAATCTTTCTAAAATAAATTCTCTAGTATTATTAAAATGAGGTGGTAAATTCTTAATAGCTATTAATAAATCTTCATAGGTTATAGGCAAATTTTTAGTTATTTCTTTTATGTTTTCATTATCAATTTCCGTATGCTGATATAAACTATCTTCTCTTTCTCTATAAATTGTATCTAGTAATGAATTATCTACAAAATCTGTTATTTCTACTTTTTTATTCATATTATACCTTCTTTCTTTTATTATGGCTCTCATAATATATTAACATGAATTCCATGATAATATCAATAAAATATTGAAAAAAATTTATAAAAAGGTGGAATTCGTATGAACAAATATAAAAACAGAAGTAATATTTCTGGAAAAGTTATTCATGATAGTAGAATTGAACATAATTTATCACTTGAAAAATTATCTAATAAACTGGAATTATTAGGTGTAACTTTATATCCAAATGATATTTATTTAATAGAAAAAGAGCAAAGAATTGTAAAAGATTTTGAATTAATGGCAATATGTAAAATACTTGATATTGATACTAGAAAGATAAAAGAAGAACTATAATTATATTTTAAATTCTACCTTTATAACTCTAGCAATTTCTTCAATAATAGTTTTATTAGTAAAATAGTATTGGTCATATTCATAACCAAAGACTTGTTCAAAATTTGCTTTTGATTTTTGTTCATTTCTATTATCTATTGCATATTTTATACTATTTCTAATTTGAACACTATTAAAGGTCTTATATTTTAATGCTATTTGTTTATAAATATCTTCAAATATAAAAAATTCTTCTTGACTGTTTATAATTATCAAAATAGCTTTAATTAATAGTTTAGTACCTTTTAGTGTTGGGATTAAGCCGAGTTTTTGTAATATATTATAAATTATTATTGTATATTTAGTATCTATTAAATTATTAGTTTTGCTATAATTCTTTACCAACTTAACATCTCCTATACTTCACAAAATTATTAATTTAAGTAATTACTATGTTTATAATATAACAATTTTATGTAAATATGGCAAAAAATTAAAACTTACGTTATACGCAATGAAGTTTGCATGTGGCGTAAGTTTTTTTGCTCTTTTTCCAATAATTTTTGATAATAATAACTAAAAACACTGAAAATTTGTAAAAATCATAAAATATTACGTTTAACGTAATAAAAAACACAGGAGAGTAACAACATGGAAAACCCCCTGTGTTTACTTTAAATATTACTATTTAAAGTTATATAATTAAATTAAACAATTGCACCTGTTTAATTTAACTAGCTTAATTATACAAAAAATCTATATAAAATTCAATATTTTTTTATTTATAGGGGAAAATTATTTCCCCTTTTCAAGCCGAACAGCTTAGGCTCCCGGACTTCCGTCCGCCTAGACAAAATTCATTTTCCATGTTGTTACTCTCCTCTCTGTATATATTCTACAAGCAAAAATTCAATTATGATAAAAGGAGTTAACAACAAATGTTAAAACCTAGAAAGTCCAAGCAGGTGCAATACTTGAACTTAAAATCATAATTGAATACAAGTATTGCAACCTGTAAAACAGCTTATGCCGTTCTTTCTACTTAATAGTAATTTAATTATACCATATTTTGTAATAAATCTCAATATTACTAGAGGCTCTAGTGTTATCGTTGATTTAAAACGGAATATATGTTATAATTATGTAAAGTAGGTGATTTTATGTCTGGTTTCAACAAAAAGGATTTTGGCGAAAATATTAAGAAATATAGAAAAATTAAAGGTTTAAGTCAAGAAAATTTGGCAAGGGCTATCGGAAAAACTCCAGCAACAGTTGCTAGATACGAAACAGGAGAAATTATGCCTAGTGCAGAACAAATATATATGATATGTAATGAATTAGATATTTACGAATATCAACTTTTTAATAGCACAAGGAAGATTAATAATGCTGTTACTGTCATGAACCCTTTTAATACAGATATACTTTATTTATACTATATAGCATATTATCCAAAGTCTAAAAAATATGATAAAGCAAAATTTAGACTAAAACTAACAGAAAAACCTGATATATGCAAAGTGGACTTTATAGACTACAAAACAGATTTTATTTATCTATCAGGATATTTACAAGCTGACCACCATATCGCCGTATTTGTATTTGAAAATCACAAAGAAAATAACTTACGTTTTGAACTTTCACACCTTATATTAAATATCGTCGATGGAACGAATAAATTAATGATAGGCACTTTTCATTGTACTAATGGCGAATATGTACCAAGTATTAGAAAATGTCTTATTTCTAAAGAAGATTTAGAATTTACGGATAAATTATTGGACAAATTAAAAATTACAGATACAGAAAAAGAACAGCTAAACAATAATAATATTTTATATTTAGACATAACAAACACTTATGATTTTGAGAAAAAATAAATCAAATATTATACTCACTTAAATAGCTTGAAATGTAGTTTATAACTATGTTTCAAGCTATTTTTTGTCATTCCTCGTAAAATTACTTCTAAAATCTTTAAAACAGCTTGTTTATATAGGGTTACAAGGCACCACTTTTTTATAATTTTCTTACAAGTTCTTACAAAACTTTACAATACATTACATTTCCTTATAAATTCTTACAAAAACACATTTCAACCTTACTTTCTTGTATCATAAAACCAAGCTTAAGCCCAATGGGTTATCGATAATCTAAATTTATTTAGGAGATTTGAAAAATGAAAAAAATTAGAAAACCTATTAAAAAAAGTAATTTAAAAAAGTATGACAATCTATTTGTAAAAGACACAATAAGTTTAGACGACAAGAAAAATGAAAAGTATTTTGATAATTTATCTTATCAAATATATTTAAGAACTTTTAGGATTGGAAATGGTGATAATTATGAAAAAAGACGAAATCATAATAATGTACAAAGAAGTAGGAAAAAATCCAGAATTAAAAAAGATAAGAAATAATATACAAGAATTTGAACAAATACTTGGTGGAAAAATCAGTTGTATTCCCTTTGAAAATATAATTATTGTTTGTAAGGAAAATCGAAAAAATTTACAACCTAATATATATATCAATACAAAATTTTTAGGACTTGGCGAAAGCATAAGAGGAGATATTATCATAACAGCTGGAAATGATTGCGTCTTTAAAACTTTGAGCAAAGAGCAAGTTATTGAAAACATAAATTTTTTAAGAAATGCAAGTTTTCACTATAACAGTTCAAATAATAAATCAAAGTATAAAGATTTTGTTACAAGTTTTAAAAAGGAATTAAAAATAAATAATAAAGAAAGAGATTTTGACAATATAAAAACGGAAGATGATGAAGTTCTAAATTTGATTTTAGCTATTCAAACAGTAATTTTAGAATTCATTAAGAATAAGAAAAATTAAAAAGAAAGGATAATTTTAACATGGAAGAGTTAAATAAAATAAGTGAAAAAGTAATAAATGAAATACAGAATACAGAAACAAAAAATATAGTAATTGAAACAAAAGAAATATTAACGCCAGAAGAAAGAATGGCAATAGATACTATCAGAAGAGTTAAAAATCCATTTAAAATGCTTACAGTAAAAGACATTATGAACGATTTAGGTATTTGTGAAAGTATTGCCTATAAGACTTTTAGAAGAGCAGATTTTCCTTCAATAAATATTGGAAAAAATAATCAAATAATGTTACTTGCTTATCTAATATGGAAAATGCAAAAAAGAGTTTAGGCGGTGGTAAATATGAAAAGCAGTAAAAATAAAACTGGTAGTATTTACTATGACAAAAAAGACAAAAGGTTTAGGTGTATTTATTATATAAAAGAACAAGATAGTTTAAAAGAAACAAGAAAAACAAAATCCTTCTTAACAGAAAAAGAGGCTAAAGATTTTTTAAAAACTATCGAATGTCAAAAAGGTAATGACATATACATAAAAAATAATGGAATCCCTTTAAATCAACTTATGCGAGCTTTAGCTAAAAGAAAATTAGATATGAATATTATTAAAGAAACTCAATATAGTAGGATATTGTCAGCAATAAAAAAATTAGAAAAAGAGCCTTTTACTAAAAAGAATATAGAAGATATAACAAGCGACGAAATACAAGCATATCTTAATTCACTAAAAAATTATAGTCAGTCAACAATATCAAAAGAAAAAGACCAGTTTGCACAAGCTTTTAAATATGCTTTAAATAAAGGATATATTTTAGAAAATCCCATGATAGAAGTTATTGAACCAAAAAGTAATAAACCACCTAAAATTGTAAGAGCATTAGAAATTGAGGAACAGCAAATGCTTACTAATTATTTAATGAATATTCCTCTTGAAAATGAACCATATAAAGTTGCTTATTTAATGCAAATGTATTTAGGATTACGAATTGGAGAAGCACTAGCTTTAAAAACAAGTGATATAAATTTAGAGAGAAACTTAATACATATATCTAGAACTTTAACTTTTGATAAAAAGCATAAACTTATTATGGGAGAATTTCCTAAAACTTTTGCTGGAATTAGAGATGTACCTATACCTAAATTTATAAGAGAAGAAATAATAAATCAAATGAGATTAGCTGAAAATCATAAGGAAAATCTTTTATTTGTAAATTCACAAGGTAATTATGCTGACCCTAAAAATGCAAATAAATTTTTAAAGAATACATTAAAAAAAGTCAATATAAATGATATTACTACTCATAGCTTAAGGCACACTTATGGTACACGTTGTATTGAAGCTGGTATGAGGGCTGTTGCACTTCAAAGACTTATGGGACATAGTGATATAACTGTTACAATGAATACTTATGTCTCTGTTTTCAACAAATACAAAGAGGCTGAATTGGAAAAGCTAAACGATTATTACGTAAACAACAATATGTTTCAACCAACAGCTTTCCAGCTATTAGAAAAAAATAATTATTATATAGATAAGGAGAACAAACAAAATGAAGAAAGATAATATTAAGAAAAGAATTGATGGCTTAAACGAATATATGCTATCTGATAGTAATTTACAATTATTACTATTAAAAATTTCAAATGATTATACCTATAATAAGGCAATAGCATTGATAGACAAGAATTGCAAAAATAAAGACTGGTATTCTATTGATGATAAAAATTGCTTTAAAACATGGGACGAAATAGACGCTTTTATAGATGGAATATGCAAAGGAAAAAATACTAACTTTGAAGGACAAGAAAGATAAAATTTGTAAAATTGATTAAATGTTAATTTAATCGATTTTACAAATGCTGTGGGAAGGGTAAGGGAAACCGACATAGGTTTCCCTTAAACAAGATTTTTTGAGGAGTTTATTTATAGTATATTGTTTGTTAATAGCACTAATAAAAAATTATAGATAATTTCAAAAAATCTTGTATAGGGGTTTATTAAGGGGAATTTTCCCCTTAATCATACAGAACATTTTTAATGTTCTAGTATGTTAGAACACTGAAGTGTACCTATTTTTTGGGACTAGCTAATGGGAATTATAACACAAGTAAGGCTACGTAGCACTACCCTAGAAGAAAGAAGGTGTAATAATGTGAGTTATGCAATAATTAGAAATACCAATTATAAAATGAAAAATTTATCTGGTATATATAGACATAACGAAAGAAAAAACACAAACTATTCAAATAAAGATATCAATAAACAAAATTCAATACTAAACTATTCTATAAAAGCACCCTATTCTACTTATGAAAAAATTTTTAAGGATATACAAAAAAAATATAATTTAAAAGGTATGATAAAAAAAGTAAGTAATGTAATGTGTGAATTTATTATTACATCAGATAAAGAATTTTTTAAAGCAATCGGAGAAGAAGAAACAAAAAGATATTTTGAAACAGCATATAAATTTGTAGCCAATTATAATAATCTAGGAGAAGAATTTATTGTATCTGCCAAAGTACACAATGATGAAACAACTCCCCACTTACACATTTTGTTTATCCCAGTTGTTCATAAAAGAGATAAAGACGGAAAAGAAATAAGAAAAATAGCTTGTAGTGAATATTGGAAAGGTAAAGATAGTTATAGAAAACTACAAGATAATTTTTATTCATATATGACAAAGTCTGGTTTTAATTTAGAACGTGGCAATAAAGAAGAAAATGAACATATACCAATAGAAAAACTAAAAAAGATTACTAATTATGAAAGTCAAGAGATATTTGAAGAAACAAAACATTATGAACAAGAAAAAGTTACAAATGATATTGAGATTATGCGAGAAGATTATAGGCGTGTTATTAAGAAATTTAATACAATTGCTAAAAGATATACTAAAATAAAAAGTATTGTAGAAGAAACTATGTATAAGGCAGAACAAGTACAATTTGAAAACTATAATTTAAAACAGGAGAATCAAAATTTAAGACATGAAGTTCTGCGACTTAAAGATTATATTAACAAAACTTTTGAATATGTTAGTTTATTATTTGATTTTTCAAAAGATAGATTAAAGAGACTAGTAAATTCATTCATAAATGATATTAGATTTAAAGATAAATAGGACTGTATTTTACAGTTCTATCTTTTCCGTGCAATCCGTGCAGAAATCATATTAAATAATGTCTCGTATCTACTGATACTGTTAGGTTACAAAGGATATTTTTCCGTGCAATTCGTCCGTGCAATTTCCGTGCAGGAAATAAAAAACAATAAAAAATGTTAAATAATTTTAAATAATAAAAATAACTAGAATTAGGTAATATCAATACTTACAGATGATTTTGAATAAAAATAAAAAAAGATAAATTAGGTTAAATAAAATATTGAATGAAAAAGTAAAAAATAGCCTGTATTCTTAGATACAAGCTATTTAAAACCATTTTGTTTATGGTGGGCAGGGAAGGATTCGAACCTTCGTACTCAAATGAGAACAGATTTCTTACTACTATAGTTTTCACTACCATAACAAATATATTATGTTTGTAGTCTGGACTTTCTCTTTATCTTTTTCAAGATACCAGGTATAAAGTCTCTACACTCGGAAATTTCTTTCCTAGCTCGGGATTGTCATCAGCCTAACTGTTAAGAGTTCCCCGAATTAGCCCGGTGTTCATCATATAATCACTTATATGAGCTGCAAGTTTAGGTTTTGATTAACCAAAGACCACAGTCTGCCGCCTTTAGCCACTCGGCCACCTACCCAAATATAAATAATGGTGCTCCCTCAAGGATTCGAACCTTGGACCCACCGGTTATGAGCCGGTTGCTCTGACCAACTGAGCTAAGGGAGCGTTTACAACGCTTTTCCTAACGCAAGATACAGTATAAACTATTTTTATCTAGTTGTCAATACATTTTTTTAAAATTCCTATAATTTCTTGGCAACTTCTGTTGTATTTATCTTAAGTATATCTTTATAAATTTACCACTTACAAGTAAGCAAATGAATGAACGTCATGAGTATTGGAATAACCAACAAGTAATTCTCTTTTATGCTTAATCAAAGGAGTTAGTTTTCACCTAACTCCTTTGATTAATTTCCTTTTATTAATTATCTGATCCTTTACCTTCTGGTAATGCTGGATATTGTATAACAATTCTGATTTTTGTAATATATCTAATTGCTCTTACAAGTTTCGTATTTTTAAATCTTTGCCATAAACTTGGTTTCTTCTCAAATGTTACTTCTTGTTCATATTGTTGTTGTTCTACATTTACTTTTACTTTTTCTTTTTTATTTACCTTTTCTTTTTTACTTACTTTTTGTTCTACTTTAGCTTGCTCTACTACTGGTTCTACTTCTTCTACTGGTGCTGGAATAGATTTTAATGCATCTGCTATCTCAATTCCTATATAACTTAATGCTTTTGATCTGTCTTCTATTCTTTCCATATCAATTTCTATATGTAAATTAGATTCAAGATTTGTTACTCTAGCATTTAATAGTTTCATAGCATCTTGATAATTTTGAGATTTTTTTCCTCTACATTTACCAACAATATTTAAAGTATCAATAATATCATCTGGAAATTCTTCTTCTGCTTCTTTTACTTGGTCTTTCCAATCTTTTTGTTTGTTATCCACAACATCAATTAATTCTTTTAATCTTCCTGATAAAGCTATATTTTCTTCTCTTTGTCTAATTAATTCCTCTATTTTTTTTGTGTTTTCTTCAAATTGATTTGTAGCATACTCTACCAATCCATAAGCAGCTTTATATACACTTGCTGGAAAATTTTTCTTTTTTGGATATTCAATTAAATATGTTTTTATAGATTCTATTAAATCTTTAAAATAAGAATCATCTTCTAATTGTACAATTTGTTTTTTACTTTTTGGATTAATAAGTTTATGTACTTTATCTATATTTGATAATATTTTTTCCTCAGTAATAACCATTCTCACATTTACTATGCCAGATCTAGACATGTAAATTCCCTCCTTTTATCTTAAGCATATGATTTTATACATTTATAATTATACATTAACCTACAAAAAACTACAATAGCAACGGAAGATTTTTTTTTTAAGTTTTTGTTACAGAAATGTTACAATTTTGTAACATTTCTGTTTTTTCACTTTTTTTACCATTTTTTGTTCCCTCCGTAGCATTTGCATTTCTAAGAACGAATCAAGATTTATCTTTGAATCAGAAAAACAATTTTTCTATTCAATAGTATTTTATAGAATGTTGCTATCTATTTAAATCTGTAAATGGCAACAAAAATACTTAAGCAGAATGAAAATTCTGCTTTTATCTTGACCCAATATGGATTTTTTCGTATACAACAAGGTAAAACTTATAATACTGTCTTTATTTCTTCAAATCTTTTTACCTTTTGTGTTGTTGTTTTAATTAACTCTTTATTTGTCACACTGATTTCTCTTACATATTTGTATGCTGGCATTGTCTTATTCATCTTTTTAACTTCTTGCCAAATTTTTTCTTTTAATTGTTCTGGATCTTTTGTTCCATATATTTCTTCTACTAATTCTTCATCATATACAATTTTTGCACTTATTTTATAGTCACCATCATCTTCTGGTTTTCCATAAACAAAAGATTCTTTTACACCTTCTATTTTGTTAATCAATGCTTCTATCTCTTCTGGATATATATTCTTTCCATTTTTTAAGACAATCACAAATTTCTTTCTTCCTGAAATAAAGATAAAGTCATCTTTGTCTATTCTGGCCAAATCTCCTGTATGTAACCATCCGTCTTCTGTGATGGTTTCTTTTGTTGCTTCTTCATTATTATAATATCCTAACATAACAGATGGACCTTTAACCATCAATTCTCCAATTCCTTCTTCATTAGGATCTTCAATTTTTACATCTAAGCTTGGGAAAGCTTTTCCAATAGAACCTAATCTTTGATACTTATCATCTTCTACTGAAATAACTGGTGAACTTTCTGTTAAACCATATCCTTGATATAATGTAAATCCTAATTCATTAAATCCTTTTTCTGTTTCTGAATCTAGAGCAGCCCCTCCTGCTACAAAGATTCTTATATTTCCACCTAATGTATCATGAATTTCTTTGAATAATTTTTTTCTAATATCTATTCCGAATTTTAATAAGAATTGACTAATTTTAATTCCTTTTTGTACAGTTTTTAATTTACCTTTTTTCTCAATTGTTTTCATTACTTTTTTATACATTGCTTCAAATAAAATCGGAACAGAAACCATGACACTTGCTTTATATTCTTTTAAGTTGTCCGCTATATGTCTAATTCCTTCACAAAATGCAATGGAAGAGCCTCTTGATAATGGATATAAAAATCCAGTTGTACATTCAAATGTATGATGCAATGGTAAGAAAGATAAAAACCTATCTGTATCATAAATTCTTAAAACAGATGTAATGTCCATTAAGTTTGCACATATATTTTTATGCGATAACATAACTGCTTTTGACATAGCAGTTGTTCCTGATGTAAATAGCATAATAGACATCTTTTCTGCATCAATTTTTGCATCTAAAAAGTCCCTATTTCCTGCTTCTAATAATTCTTTTCCTTGTTTTATTAATTCATGTTCAGAATATACACCATTTTCTTCTTTTTCTAAGTCCATTGAAATAAAATATTTTACTTTTGTATTATTTTCTTTCTTTATTTTATTCATAACATCATTGTATTTTTCTGAATATACAATAGCCTCAACTTCTGAACGAATAATTAAACTCTCTATTTCATTTTCTGGCAAAGACTTGTCTAATGGAACAATAACACCAGCTCCATTTACAACTGCTAGATAAACAATTCCCCATTCATATCTATTTTCTGATATAACAGCAACTCTTTTATCTTTTAGTCCCATATTTACAAATTTAGTTCCTAATGCTTTTACATCATTTCTAAATTCTTTATGTGTAATCTCTCTGAATTTTCCTTCTTCTCCTGTCTTAAATACATAGGCTGGTCTATCCCCATAAAGTTTTTCAGACTTCTCTAACATATCTCTTAAATCTGTAAATTCCATAAACTCATGTATTGGTTCTCTCATCTCTTATCACCTTTCTTTTTTAGTTTCTAGACTTGAAAAGAATTAAACTTTTTATCATCTACTTTATTTTTAAACCTTCTATTACAGTATTTTCAAATTCTTTATATAATTTCATAATATCAATTTCTTTTTCATTTCTCAATTTATATACCAATGTTGAACAAATTAATCCATATATTTCAGACGCAATGACTTTTGGATTTCCCGCCTTTATTTGTTTTTTCTCTATTCCATCCTTGACAATTTCTTCAATTTTCTTGATATAATCATAAACATGGTTTTTACATTTCTGATTTCTGGCTTCATTTCCCCAAAATTGACTTAGTAAAATGGTTATTAAATCTTCATATTTCATAACAATTTTTATTTGTATCAAAACAATCGCTTTTAACTTATCTATATAATTATCATATTTAGCTGTTTTGATATCAATACTATTTTGCAATAATTTCATACCTTCTTCTATTAAAAAATTGAAGATTTCTTCCTTACTTGAAAAATGATAATATAAAGTTCCTTTTGCTACGCCTACCGTTGCAGTAATTTCTTCAATACTAGTGGCATCATACCCTTTTTCAGCAAACAATTTCATTGATGTTTCAAAAATTTTTCTCTTTGTTTTATTCATTTTCTAAACATCCTTTCAACACGATATATCAATAGTTATATTATATATATAAACACTGAATATTGCAATATTTTTTTATAGTTTTGTACTATTTATTCTAAGAAAAAAACAAAGACATACTTTATCTTTGCTTTCCTCCTTTTATCTTATCATACATATACCACAAAAAATGATAATTTCTATCATTGCAGTCATCAACAATGCATAATTAACACTTTTGATTCCCATTTCATTTAGTTTATCAAAATGGAATACAATTTTATCAATCTCTTTTTGCGAAGATATTTTTTTATTTTCCATATATTCCTTGGCTAAAAACCTTGCTTTTATCATCGCATCATTTTCTAAATAACTTCTTACAAAATAATAAATAAATCCTCCAATAATTAAAATTGCTAAAAACATCATTTCATATGGAAGCATATTCAATAATTTCAAAATAGCTATGATAATAAAATAAATCATATAAATATTAGAATATATAAAATTGAACAATAATATTTTTCTATCCTGAACAGAATGTAAACATTCATGCGCAATAGTTTGTATTCTTGTAAAAGTTTCCTTTACATCTGCAATTACTATTTTATTTGAAATTGCTATATATAAAGAAGTATCTGCTGCTTTATCTTCTTCTATTGTCACAGTTTCATTTTGTAACATATGTAAATATTCTTTACACATATCTATATTAGCTGGATATTTTTTTGCTATTGTATCCAATTCTTCATTTTTAGCAATTTCCTCTATTTGTTTTTTACTACAACCAAATAGATATTTTAAAATAATTAATAGTATTACTAAAAATATGATGATTATGAAATATTCCATTTTTTATTTCCCTTTTTGTATTATTTTTTACTATTGCATAACATCTCTTACTGCTTCACCAATAATTTTATTGACATCTGCTAATACTATATTAAATTTCATTTCAGCATCAAAATATTTTTTTGCATCATCTAGTTGTATTAATTCTGCATATAAATCTTTCATCTTATTTGTTTTTTCTACATCTTCTTTCCCTGTTTGCATTTGTGTTAATTGTGCATCATATCTTGCCGCTTCAAACTCACCTATCTTCTTTTTTAGGTCAGGATTTAATGCCAATGCCTCTCTTGCCATTTTATAATTTACATATTCTTCTGATTGTTTTATTTCTGCTGCTAGTTTGTTTGCTGTATCATATACATTCATCATTCGCACATCCTTTCATTCATTCACTGCATCGGGTGTTACAGTTCCTTCATCTTTTCCCTCAATTTCTACATCTGCATTTGTTGGACATATGTTTACAAATGTATTTCCATCATTTACTTGAATCTCTTTTCCATTCATATCTTGATAAATTGTTTTTTCGTCTCTTGCATTTTTACTACATTGAATTTGGATTGCCCTTCCATTTGTAATATAATATCCATCAAATATTCCTATATTTTTCAAGCCTTGTCTACCTTTGTTTTCTGAATCTGATAAAGTATAATTATTACAGAAAGTGATGATAATATTTTTCGTTGTAACAGGCTCATCTGTATCCCAATCTGTTTGTTCTTTTCCTCTTGCATATCTTACATATACTTTATTTTCTTCATCATATTCATAAGTTACCGTTTGCAAATCTGAATGTGGTATTGTTACTTTATCTGCAGCTAACCCTTCTTCTAAATTTACTTCATCTGTTACATAGTTTAACACACTTTTTTCTGTTGATGTTGTTCTATAATTTTTGCTTTTTGCTGATTCTAATAGTTTTTCTGTACTTGTCACTGCATTATGAGGCGCATATTTATCTTTTACTCTCCAGAAGGTTGTTCCATCTTCTGCTATACCATTAATATCATCAATACTATATTTATTTATATCGCTTTGTGCTTGTGGACTTTGTCCAAAATGTACATAGATAGCATCATTTTCCATTGCATAATCTATGAAATAATGTCTAGCACTTCTAACTGGTCCGATTTTATCTAAATCAACACCTTTAAATAGAGCCATTAATCTTGTTTCTCCACCTTCAACAACAATTTCATATACCATGTATGCTTGGTTTAGTCCTGCTTGTGGCCAAGCATCACTGTGATTATCAATCATAACTGCAAATGGTCTATCATTTCCACTAAATATTTGTACCGTCTTTTCTTCTTCTACTGCTACTGTTTCCTTATTTTCTTCACCTGATATTGTTTCTGTATTATACTTATCTTGTGTAATTTTATATGCCAATACAACACCAGCTATAATAATTAAAACAACTAATATAGCAATTAAAACTTTTACTCCGCCTTTTTCCATTTGTTACCCACATTCCTTTCTTAATGTGCAAGTCCAGTTTCCTATTATCGCAATATATTTAATGTTTTTAATATTTTCTCTTCTTTTGTTCTCATTTCTTTTTTATCTTCTTCTTCCATATGATCATATCCCATTAAATGATAAAATCCATGAACTAACATATAGCTTAATTCTCTTTCAAAACTATGGCCATACTCTTTTGCTTGTTCTTCCACTCTTGGTATAGAGATAATAATATCTCCTAATATGTCTTGATGTTGAAACTCTTTTTCTTTTATTTTTTTGTCTATTTCTTCTTTTTCAAACATAGGAAATGAAAGCACATCTGTTGGCTTATCTATATTCCTATATTCTTGGTTTATTTTTTGTATATTTTCAGGATTGGTAAAGGTTACAGTGATATATAATTTTGAATCTTGCAAACCTTCTTCTTCAAAACATTTGTCAAAAACTCTTTTTACAATATTTTCCCAATCTGCTACTTTTTCAATGTCTTTATATATAATTTCATATGTTTCCATTTACGCAACTTCCTTTAATTTTTTTGTGTATTTTCCTTGTGATATATATGCATTTTTTAATACTCTTAATGCACCATAGTCAATTAATTTCCTTTTATAATATGTGATTAACTTGCTATAATCTGTCTTTGTATTATCTTCTTGTATTTTTTTCAAATCATTCTTTATGAACAAAACTTCTTTTTGTCTTACATATTCAATAAAGTTTGTTTCTTTTAATTTACCTATCTCTTTATACTTATTCCAAAATGTTTTAAATTCTTCTCTATCTTTTGGATTTTCCCAATATACTTTTGTAGATAATAATTTCACATTATAATCCTCAAATAAATTAATTAACATACTATATGCTCTTTCTCTTTTGGTTGCTATTTTTGTGTCTTGAACTAAAATTCTTGCATCTTTTAAAACTTTCTCATAACATTGTATTGCTACAATTAAAGGCAAACTATGTGTAAATAATTTTCTACTAATATTTAATAATAAAACATTTTTCTCTATTGTATCTTTTGTGTCTAATTTTCCTACTGTATAAGTTTCATAATTTTCATATTCTTTTATCACATCTTTTGCAACTGCATCATTTCCAATTCTTATTTTTATTGCTAAAATATTTTGTATATAATCTTCTAATGTATAAAATATTTTTGTATATATCCATTCTTTTGAAGTTTCATAAGTATTCATGGTATCTGCTAATTTGATTGAATAATTCTTTAAAATACCTTTATACAACATATCCATTTTTGAAACATAAAATTGATTATATCTCTCAATCAATTTTTCTTTTCCAGATAGTTGAATACCTTCATTATCTAGCTCTAATAAATATTTTTGTTTTCTATTTTTATATTCTACATATTCATTTTCTTTTAAACTAGTTACTTCATAATACTTAGACAATGCTTCCTTTTCAAAATCTGATGCAGTATTATTTTTTACTTTCTTATAGATAGAATCCATAACATATTTATCTAGTGCTTCTAAATAACTTTCATATGCAGCATCATATTTCTCTTCTGCTTCTTTTTGATTATAATTTTCACCGCTTTTTTCATATGCTTCAAATGCTTTTAATAAGCTATTTCTTTTTATTGAAATTAACATTCCATTAATTCCAATTTTAGTTGGTATTAACATTTTCGTTAATGTTTTTGTAATTTTGTTAAAAAATGTTTTATCTGTTCCTGTGATTCTCAAACTCTTTTCTTCCATTTATATCATCCCTTCAAAACACAATTTTTTCATTCGTCCCTATCATCTCTAGCACTTCATATGTAACATAAATATCAATACTATTTTCATGTTCATAAGTATTTATATTTTTATTTACAATATTTTCTTTATTTTCTATTTGGTTTTCCAGTTCCTCTTCTATTTCTTTTATTCCTATATCTTTTGCTTCTTCAAGAGAATATGTTTTTTCTATTTCTTCATATTCTTGATAAGTCGTTTTCACTACGGAAATCGGCAAATAGAAGTTAGAAAATAATTTTACTTTATTTTCAGTCTCTATTGTATCATAAAATTTAAATTTTGAAACCCCTTTCGGAAAATTTATTTTAAAATTATTCATTTTTATTCCATAATTTGTTTCTATATTTCCTGTATACTGTTTTTCCGTAGTTGTGTATGGAATTGTCTTGTTCATGGTATACCAAACTCTTGCTTCTATTTCTCCTTTTGCATGAACATATCGAATACCTGTATACTTTCCTTCCATCCATCCATTAATTAATACATCTCCTACACTTACAGTATCTCCTACTTTCACATTTGCCGTTCCATCTTGTGCATTTATTTTCGTAATCACACCATTTTTATTTGAAACAATATTACAATATTCATCTTCATCAATTATATCTGGTTTTTCATCAGCTTTCACTAATCTAACGATTGCATTGGTTCCTTTTAATTCAATTCCTATCCATGCAATATCATCTCTTTCTAATCGTACTTTATTAATAATTTCCTTTGTGTCTATATCCTTTTTTAATGTTCCAATTTTTAATCCTGCTTCTTGAACATCCTCCATAATGTTTTCAATTGTTAATCCATTTTCCTCTACGATTTCTATATTCCATACAAAATGTGAACTAAAGAAGATGATAGCAAGAACCAAAATTAAAAATAGAGCAAACAATTTTCTCTTCTTATATTTATTAAGAAGAAAAGGTAATCCTCTTTTTGCTTTAATGGATATTTTACATTGTGTCTTTTTAGCAATTTTACAGATTTCTTTGAAATGTTTAATTTCTATATTTAATGCTATGTTTATATCATTTACTTTTTTTATATTCCACATCATATAGTTTTTATTTCTACAAATATTAATAAATCTTTCAATATAATATCCTTCTACGACAATTCTTAAATACCCATATATGTAATTGATAATTTTCTTTATAACCATGTATATCTCCTCATTTTTCTTTCTTAATATCTAATCTGTTATTCTTTCAAAATCAAAGCTTTCAATTTTTCCTGTTACACGTATATCATCATTTGTCATGGTTTCTAAATTTAGATTATACCCATTAATACTAATCAATCCCTTATATGTGCTAATTCTTATAAAAAATTCTTCATATTCTAAAATTCCTTTATAGTTTTCTATAATCATTTCATCAAACCCTATCATGGAAATTTTAGGAACATCAGAATATACTTCTTCTGGAATTTCTAATATCTTATTTAATTTACGCATTCTATTTTTTTTCATGTTAATTATCTATCCTTTCTGATGATTTGGGGACGGAGGAAAAGGGAAATCGGGGACGGACTCATTTTTCCCTTTTTACAAAATTTAATATATATTTTTTGGTTATTTAAGTAAAAAGGGAAAAATGAGTCCGTCCCCGATTTCCCTTTTCCTCCGTCCCCAAAATCCCTTTTTATCTTTCAAATTCATCAAGAGACTTAAATTCATACCCCATATTTTTTGCTTCTTTTATAACACTATCTAAAATATTGATATTGGTTTTTGAATTCCCATGTAGTAGCATGATTTCTCCATTATGGAGATTTTTTAATATCTTTTCTTTTGCCTTTTCTTCATCTGGTTGTTTTTCTTCATTCCAATCTTCATAAGCAAATGACCACATAACGGTTTTATATCCTAATGAATTTGTTACTTGTATTGTTTTCTCACTGAATTCTCCTTTGGGTGGTCTTATATATTTCATTTCATATCCAAATTTTTCATATACACTTTGATGTAAATCCATTACTTCTTTTTTGATTTCTTCTTCTGTTAAACTTGGCATACTTTTATGATTAACCGTATGATTTCCTAATTTCTTAATGTCTAATTTTATTTCAGTTCTTGGAAGCTTTAGCTGACGTAGAACTGAATTATGCGAACGTTACAAATTCTTAATAACTTGTTATTTAGAATTTGTTAGTCCGTTTTAGCTATTGCTTAATCGCTTTTTAATATTTTACTTTATCCTAACGTTAGGATAATTTTGAAATTTAAATTTGATTTTTATGTTTTTTTCTTTGTCAAATTCTATTCGTTCAATTAGTTTTTCTAATATCATTTTATTTGGCTTTTCCATCTTTAAGAACTCGTTTGCAATTTGTTTTATTTCTTTAAAATTTATTTTCGGAGATTTTTGATTCGTTTCTTCCAGCTCTTTTTCTATCTCTTTTATGTTTTTTAAAATTTTATTTCGTTCTTTTTGCTTTTTTTCATAGATAATTTTAAAATCTTCTATTTGTATAATTTTATTTATTTTATCTTGATAAATTTCTTCAATTGAATTTTCTATATTTTTTAATGTTTGTTTTAATTCTTGTAGCTTTGTTTGTAATAAATTATTTTTGCTTTTAGCCTCTTTTTCTGCTTGTTCATATACCTGCTTTATTTCTTTTTCTGAAAAATTTATTTTTTGTATTTCTTCTTTTATTTTTTGATTTACCGATTCTTCTATTAAATTTGCTGAAATTTGTTTGTTATCACATAATGCACTATAATTATTTCTTTTTGAACAGATAAAATATGCTGCTCTCCAAATGTTACCATTTTTTCTTTTTTCTTCTCTACATCTTAAAGTTGCTTTATTTCCACATTCCATACAATAAACTAATCCTTTTAGTGGATGATCATATTTTCTTTCTCTAGTTTTGTTATACCCATTTAATTTATCTTGTGCTTTATTCCAAGTTTCAATATCTATAATTGGCTCATGCATATTTTCTAGCACAATGTGTTCTTCTTTTTTTGTACATCTTACTTTTGCTATTTTATGACTTACTTTCTGAAATTTTCTTCCTACTACACTTCCGAAGATAAACTTGATTTCTTAAAATTTTTCCAATTTGTGCTCTAAGCCAGACATATTTTCCATCAGGATTTACACTTTTTCTTTTCATATATGTAGGTATTTTTAAATACATGGCTGGTGGCTCTATTTCTCTTCTATTTAGTTCATCTGCAATTTTTATTGTTGACATTCCTTTATTTACATACATATCAAATATTTCTTTTACAATTTCAGAACTATATTCATCTGGCACTAAATGATTTTTTATCTCTGTATCTTTTTTATATCCATAAGGCGGAATTCCTGCTTGATATTCTCCTTTTTCGATTTTTCTTTGTTTTACACTTTTTATTTTATTTGATATGTCTTGTGCATAATAGTCATTAAAACTTAGCTTAAATGTTAAAAATTGCAATCCATCTGGCTTTATTGTGTCTACATTGTCTCCAATAGCTATGTATCTTATATTGTTTGCAGGTAAATATCTCTCTAAATAGTATCCTGTATCTATATGGTCTCTTCCAAATCTTGATAAGTCTTTTGTTATGATACAATCTATTTTTTCTTCTTCTATGTCTTTTAACATTTTCTGAAATCCTGGTCTATTAAAATTTGTACCTGTATAGCCATCATCTACATATTCTCCTACTTCTATTAATTCTTCATGACCTAATATGTAGTTATCAATAATGTCTCTTTGATTTTCTACGCTTTCGCTTTCCCTGTCATCTCCATCTTCTCTTGAAAGTCTTATATATTTTGCAACTCTTATATTTCTATAACTATTTACCCTATTCAATTTTCCTCCCTTCTAAGTTGAAAGAAGAATTGTTATTTGACTAGGCGGACAAAAAAGAAATACCGGAGATGTGCTTTTTGCACATTGAGGATTTTCTTTTGCAGTCCAACAACGTCAAATGGCAATTATTGTTTCAACTTTCGAGAGTAAATAGCCTATTCAAAGCATACTTGGATTATAACGTGCTCTTTTATAATTGTCAGCCTTAAATAAGCATTTATTTTTCCTTCATAGTTATATAATTTATGTATTGTTCTTTTAGTAATTCTGTAATTATCTCTTTTAAACTTTCTTTTCCATATTCAATTTGTATATTTACATTTTGTCCGTTTTTCATTTTTTCTTTGCTCCTTTTTAGTTTTGTTTAATATTATGATAAATCTTTAAATTTATTCCTCTACTATTAAGGTCTCTTATAAAGTTTAAAAATCGGACAGATTTTGGAAATTTGTTTTTTAAATCACAAAAAAGAGATATCTTTTGATACCTCTAACACATATATTTTGATCTAGAATAACAACATGTAATTTGTTATTTACTTAAAATTTTGAATTTTTTATATTCTGCTTTAACATTTTCTTTAACTATTCCAAGAAGTG
>CALXKE010000033.1 GCA_944388805.1 uncultured Clostridia bacterium
ACAAAAGGGTTAGATGGATGTTTATTTGCATTTTCACAAGAAGAATGGTTAAACTTTGAAACAAAATTAAAAGCATTGCCTCTTTCTGATAAAAATGCCAGAAACTTTGTAAGATTTTTCTTATCAGGTGCAACAGAATGTGAAATAGATAAACAAGGAAGATTTTTAATACCAAACAATTTAAGAAATGCAGCAAATCTAGAAAAAGAAGTTGTAATCATCGGTGTTGGGACAAGACTAGAAATATGGGATAAAGGTATTTGGGAAAAATGCGATGAAGATATATCAGCAGATGAAATTGCTGAAAACATGGCAAACTTAGGTATATAACTTGAAAAAAGTTTATATAGATACAAAAGACAAACATACAAAAGATAAATATAAAAGATACAAAAGATAAAGTGAAAAGAAAACAAAAGATAACTATACAAAAGATAAAAATACAAAAGCTTTAAAAAATACAAAAGATAAATTTTTTAAAGTCTAGGATACAAGTCGAAAAATAGTAAGATACAAAAGCAAATATGAACAAAAGAATTCGTGAAAACAATTTGAAACCCAAAAGAAAAAAGACAATATACAACGATAAAGACAACTGGTAGTTTTCTAATTACCAGTTGTTTAAGCATAATAAAAGTAAGAGGTGTAAAATTGAAATTTGAACATAAACCAGTCTTGCTACAAGAATGTATAGAAGGATTACAGATAAAACCAGATGGAATATATGTAGATGGCACAATGGGAGGAGCAGGACATAGTATAGAAATTGTAAAAAGATTATCAAGTGAAGGTAAATTAATTGGAATTGATAGAGATGAAGAAGCTTTAAAAGCTTCAAAAGAAAGGCTATCAGAATATAAAAATGTGACATATATTCATGATAATCATGATAATATAAAAGAAATATTACGAAAAATTGGAATGAATCAGGTAGATGGAATTTTACTAGACTTGGGTGTTTCTTCTTATCAATTAGATGAAAGAAATAGAGGCTTTAGCTACTTAGGTGAAAATGAGCTAGATATGAGAATGGATAAAAGCCAAGAATTGACAGCTAAAAAAGTTGTTAATTACTATTCTGAAAAAGAATTGGCAAATATTATTTATGAATATGGAGAAGAACGATTTTCAAGACAAATTGCTAGAAATATTTGTAATTACAGGAAAGAAAAAACAATTAATACAACAAAAGAATTAGTAGATATTATTGAAAAATCTATTCCAAAATCAAAACAAAATGATGGACATCCAGCCAAAAGAACATTTCAAGCAATTAGAATAGAAGTTAATAATGAAATTAAACCATTATATAACACAGTAAAAGATTGTATTGATTGTTTAAAACCACAAGGAAGATTATGCATAATTACCTTTCATTCTTTAGAAGATAGAGCAGTCAAAAATGCTTATATAGAAGCAAAAGGAAAATGCACTTGCCCACCAGATTTACCATATTGTGTATGTGGAGCAAAAACATTAGGAAAAATAATAACTAAAAAACCAATTATAGCAACAAAAGAAGAGCAGGAAGAAAATTCTAGAAGCAAAAGTGCAAAATTAAGAATTCTTGAGAAGATATAATGAACAAAAGTAAAGAGGAGGTGAGATAACCTATGGCAACAAGATATCAATATGAAACAAGTCCAAGAAAGCTAGAGCCAGAATATAAAAGAGAAAAGAAAAGACAAAATATTAAAGTTGTAAAAGATTTGCCAAAACAAGATATCAAATTATCAAAAGAACAAAAGAAAAAACATAGAAAAGCAACTTTATTAGTTATGGCTATATTTGCTGTATTGTTTACCATAAGTTATCGAAATACTCAAATTAATGAAAAGTTTAATGAAATACAAAACTTGAGAACTCAGCTATCTTCATTACAAAAAGAAAATGAACAATTACAAGTAAGCATAGAAAATAGTTTAAATTTAAGTAATATAGAAAAACAAGCAAAAGAAAAATTAGGCATGCAAAAATTAACAAATAAACAAACTGTATATGTTAGTTTACCTAAGAAAGATTATATAGAGTCTGCAACAGAAAAAGTTGAAATTAGTGATAATAATAACCAAAATTGGTTTGAAAAACTTGTAGATAAGATTTTTAATAGATAATAAATATAAAAGTAGTCAGTAGCATACATTTTTAATATTTTTTCATAGGCATAAAAACAAACACCTCTAATACATATTATTAGAGGTGTTTTTATGAATGAAATCAAACTATCGAGCAAGAAAAAAATGAGGAATGTTTTATTTGTATCTTTTTTAATCATCATATGTTTAATTGTAAGATTAGGATATATACAACTAATCCAAGGAAAAGAATTAGCTGAGCTAGCTTATGAGCAACAAACATTAGACAGAAAAATTAATCCTAAAAGAGGAACCATTTATGATGCAACAGGAAAAAATATATTAGCCATTAGTAGCACAGTAGAGACAGTCACAGTCAATCCAGGAAATATCTCTGCTGAAGATAAAGAAAAAGTTGCCAAAGCATTGTCAGATATATTTGAACTGGATTATGAAACCGTATTAAAAAAAGTAAAGAAAAGAAGTTCAATTGAAACCATTGTAAAAAAAGTAGAAAAAGAAAAAACAAATGAATTAAGAAAATGGATGGAAGAAAATAATATGACAAGTGGAATTAATATTGATGAAGATACAAAACGATATTATCCATATAATAATTTTGCATCACAAATTATTGGATTTTGTGGAAGTGATAATCAAGGATTAGATGGAATAGAGGCAAAATATGAAGAAGAATTAAAAGGAGAGCAAGGGGCCATTCAAAAACATACAGATGCAAAAGGAGGAGAAATCGGAGAAGAAGGAGAAAATTACGTACCTGCCATAGATGGAAATGATTTAGTATTAACGATTGATTTAACCATTCAATCCATAGTGGAAAAATATTTAGAAGAAGCTTGTATTGATAATGTTTGTACAGATGGTGGAAGTATTATTGTTATGAATCCACAAAATGGAGATATTTTAGCTATGGCAAATTATCCAAATTATAACTTAAATGAGCCATATGAACCATATACAGAAGAATTAAAAGCAACATGGGATTCTCTAGAGCAAGCAGAAAAGACAACATATTTACAAGCAGTTTGGAGAAATAAAGCGATTGCAGATACATACGAACCAGGCTCTGTATTTAAACTAATTACGGCTTCTGCCGCATTGGAAGAAGGTATAACAGATACAGATAATGAAGGAGAATTTTGTTGTACAGGAGGAATTGAAGTAGCAGGGGTTAGGATAAAATGTTGGAGATATTATAGGCCACATGGTTCAGAAAGCTTAAGGGAGGCTCTAATGAATTCTTGCAATCCTGTCTTTATCGGATTAGGACAAAAAATAGGGGTAACAAAATATTATGAATATTTGGAAAAATTCAAACTGTTACAAACAACTGGGATAGACTTACCAGGAGAAGCAGGAAGCATTTTCCTAGCAAAAGAAAAAGCAGGACCAGTAGAATTGGCAACTATCAGCTTTGGGCAAAGATTTGAAATCACACCCATACAATTAGTAACAGCAGTATCTAGTATTGCCAATGGAGGAACCAGTATAAAACCAAGAGTGGTAAAACAAATTATTGATAGTGAAACAAAAGAAGTAACAGATATTCCAGTACAAAAGGGAGATACGGTTATTTCCAAAGAAACTTCTGAAAAAGTATTAAGTATGATGGAAAGTGTTGTATCAGAGGGAACTGGTAAAAATGCAAAGGTGGAAGGATATAGAATTGGGGGAAAAACAGGAACATCAGAAGATGGTGTAAATACCAATAAATATGTGACGTCTTTTTGTGGAGTAGCACCAATTGATGATCCACAAGTAGTTGTGTTAGTTACCTTATATAATCCAACAGGTGAAGGAGGACACCAAGGAGGAGGTGTAGCAGCACCTGTAGGAGGACAGATATTTAGTGAAATCTTGCCATATTTAGAAGTAAATAAACAAGTGTTAGAAGATGATGAAGAAGAAGTTATTCATCAAATACAGGTACCAGATATTATGGGAAAAACATTAGAAGAAGCAAAACAAATCTTAAAAGAGAATAATTTAGAAATGTATTTAGAAAATGAAGAAGTAGATATGCAAAATACCTATGTAAAAAATCAAATCCCAAGTTCAGGGATTACTGTAAATGAGCAAAGTAAAGTGGTAGTGGAATATTAAGTTGTGCAAAGTAAGGTGAAATATAGTAAAGAAACGGTCAATGTTTGATTATGAGAGCATACAAGTTTCTCTTATGCAAATATAATAGAAAAGAAAGGGATAAACAAGATTTTCATCTGTTTATCCCTTTCTTCAACCACAGGATAATACCCCATGGCTAAAAAAGATTTTTTTATTGTGATGAGAGTGCTTCATAGAAGCTGAAGTCTTGCAGGAACTCTCGGCCTGCATCAGCAGGGACTTTATGACACGACATCCACATTCTGAATTCTGGCGTGACATAGGTAAGCCCATCAGGACTATATTTCCCATTTGTGCAGATTGGAGAGTATCCAGCTCTCCTTGCAACTTCTTTGGCAGATGTTTCCGCCAAGGCAACCAATTGAGTAATATACTCTTTGGAAGACATAATTAACAATATGTCTGCCTTGGCATTATGAACTTTGTCTCTCAACTCTTCATTGAGAATGAAAAGTTCATCATCTGATAGTTCTTTTAGCCGAATCACATCTCTCTCGTTAAAAAAAATCCTTTTTGGCATAATAAGCCCTCCTTTGCTGTTTTATATCATAATTATACCATAAATAGATAACATAATCAATTTATAGACATACAGAGAAAAAATGAAAGATAAACTGTTATTGTTCAGACAATCCACTCTAAGAGGAATGATATGGTATATTTTTAAATGTTCGAATGCGACCGGAGTCGTTTTAGAAATTCTTATATTTAAGTCGTAAAGGGTCCTGTTTCCGGGTATCGTTACGATTTAGATATTAGAATTTCTTAAACGGAAATCGAAGGGTAGCCGAGAACTTTAAAAAGATACCATATCATTCCTCTTAGAGTGGGATGTCTGAACAGTAACGATAAACTTAGAATTTAAAAGTAAAAAAATATAAAAACTCTATACAAAAAATAATTTTCGTTATATAATATGAGAGATTAAATGGAATAATTTGCATATAATTAAGTATTAATAATCGAAAGGATTGAAAGAAATGAAATTAAAAGAAATGTTAGTAGGTTTAGAAAATTTAAAAGTAAAAGGAGATTTAGATATTGAAATATCTGGAATTGAGAACAATTCAAAAAATGTAAAACAAGGAAATTTATTTGTAGCAATACAAGGCTTTTCAACAGATGGTCATCAATATGTGGAAAATGCCATAGAAAATGGTGCAGTAGCCATCATGATACAAGAAGGTTGTAACTTAAAAGGGGTTAAAATACCAGACAATATAACAGTTGTCATGGCAAAAGATACAAGAGAAGGATTAGCTATTGCATCAGATAATTTTTATGATCATCCATCAAGAAAATTCAAATTAATTGGTGTTACAGGAACAAAAGGAAAAACAACAACAACTTTTATGATAAAAGAAATATTTGAAAAAGCAGGAAAAAAAGTAGGATTAATTGGAACAATCGCAACATATATTAATGGAAAGAAAGTAAAAGATAGTGATAGAACAACACCAGAAAGTTTAGAATTACAACAAACATTTGATGAAATGGTAAAACAAGGTGTTGAAGTGGTTGTTATGGAAGTTTCATCACAAAGTTTGAAATTAAATAGGGTAGAAGGATGCAATTTTGATATTGTTGTATTTACAAACTTCTCAGAAGATCATATCAGTCCAAAAGAGCATCCAGATATGGAGGACTATTTCAATTCAAAATTAAAACTATTTAAAATGTGTAAAACAGGAATCACAAATGCAGATGATTTACATGGAGCAAAAATACCAAGATTATTCCCGGATAGTAATATTACAACATATGGAATTGATAATTATGCAAATCTTTTAGCAAAAGATATCACCATTACAAATTCTTATGTAGATTTTAAAGTAAAATTAAAAGATAGAAATGAAAGAGTTAAAACAGGAATACCTGGAAGGTTTAGTGTATATAATTCATTAGCGGCTATTTGTGTTGCACAAAAATTTGGAATTGCTCCTGAACCTATAAAAGAAGCTTTGGCAGAGGTAAGAGTACCAGGAAGATCTGAATTAGTAGATAATAAAAGAGAAATACCAATCATGATAGATTATGCACATTCACCAGAAAGTCTAGAAAATATATTACAAGCAACAAAAAGTTATACAAGAGGAAAAGTCATATCTGTATTTGGTTGTGGTGGAGATAGAGATGCTGGTAAAAGACCAATTATGGGAGAAATATCAGGAAGAATTGCAGATTTTACAATTATTACATCTGATAATCCAAGAACAGAAGATCCTAAAAAAATAGTAGACCAAATAGAAGAAGGCATGAAAAAAACAAATGGAAAATATGAAGTGATTGTAGATAGAAAAGAAGCAATAAAAGAAGCAATCAAAATGGCAACTAAAAGAGACATTGTGATTTTAGCAGGAAAAGGACATGAGCCATATCAAGAAATTAATGGAGAAAAATATCCATTTGATGAGAGAGTGATTGTTAGAGACATTATAGATGAATTAGAAAATGAAACAAAGAATAAGAAAAAATAAAACGAAAGAAAGGTTGGATTAAATTGATATTCGAGGCAAAAGTACTGATAATCGCATTTATTGTATCGATTATCATGGGATTTATCATTATCCCCATATTGAAAAAAAGAAAAGTAGGGCAAATAGAGAGGGATGATGGACCACAATCTCACTTAAAAAAACAGGGAACTCCAACAATGGGAGGAATTATTATCATTATTACTATGATTTTAGTGGTAATAGGAACTTATATATATTTATCAACCATAGGAGAAACAGATATCGCTCATAAATTGTTGCCAATATTGTTGTTGACGATTGGATTTGGCTTAATTGGATTTATAGATGATTTTAAAAAATTAGTATTAAAAAATACAGAAGGTTTAAAACCAAGTTATAAGATGATTGGATTACTGATTATTTCAGTAGCATATGTCATTTATTTAGTATATGGATTAAAAATTGAAACACAAACATATATACCAATTATAAAAACATATATCAATATGCCTGTTTTTGTGTATATTCCATTTGCGATTGTTGTTATATTAGGAGCAACAAATGCTGTTAATTTGACAGATGGAATTGATGGTTTATCATCAAGTGTATGTGCTATTATTATTACTTGTTTAGCAATTATTGGAATTAGTTTACAGCTATATGAAGTATCTATATTTGCAAGCATTGTTATAGGTGCAGTGCTAGGATTTCTAATGTTTAATATTCACCCAGCTAAGGTGTTTATGGGAGATACAGGTTCTCTTATGCTAGGAGGTGTTATATCAGGATTAGCATTATATTTAGAAATGCCATTATTATTACTTGTGATTGCATTAATACCAGTATTAGAAACCATATCTGTTATGATACAAGTGGTATACTTTAAAAAGACAGGAAAACGTTTTTTCAAAATGGCACCATTACATCACCACTTTGAATTATCAGGTTGGAAAGAAAATAAAGTAGTTGTTGTATTTAGTGTAGCAACTTTAATATTATGTATCATTGGACTAAAGATAATATAAGAAGCTTAACCTTGTTGTATACGAAAAAATCTATATAGGGTCAAGATAAAAGTAGATTTTTTCTATACAATAAAGAAAAGGACAAAAGAAAAGGTCGAAAAAAATAATTCTTTTCCAAAAGAACAAAGAATTTAAAACATATGGCTTTTTTTCTTGAGAAAGGAATGATAAAAAGAATGGCAAAAAAGAAAGGGAAGAGTTTTTCAAGCTTTCTAAAAAACCCAATTGATTTTACATTATTGATAACCATATTATTATTGTTATCAATAGGATTAATTATGGTACTTTCAGCAAGTTCCCCATCAGCACTTTCTGAAAGTGGAAATAGTTACTCATATTTTTTTAGACAGGCAATTTTTGCAGTAGCTGGATTGTTTATGATGTGGGTAATTTCTAACATTGATTATCGATTTTATCAGAAATATTCTAAATTAGCATATATTATAGCATTCTTATTGCTATTAGCAGTACCACTTATAGGTAGAGAAGTAAATGGTGCAAAAAGATGGATATATATTACAGAATCTCTTTCATTTCAACCATCTGAAATTGTAAAATTATTAATGATATTATTCTATGCGGGAATATTGGTAAAAAATAGAGATGAATTAAACAAATATGGAAAAGGATTTGTTAAGCATATATTATTGGTAGTGCCAATCATTGCATTATTATTAATAGAACCACATTTTAGTGCTTCTGTGATTATTATTGGAATTATAGCTATCATGATGATTGTTGCAGGATGTAAATTTTGGCATTTCCTTGTATCAGGCTTAGTTGTAGGAGTACCTGGAATTATAGGATTAATTTTTTTAGAACCATATAGATTACAAAGAGTTATGACTTTCTTAAACCCATGGAGTGATCCAACAGGAGATGGGTGGCAAGTCATTCAAAGTTTATATGCCATTGGATCAGGAGGATTATTTGGAGCAGGATTGGGAGAAAGTAAACAAAAATATTTGTATATCCCAGAACCACATAATGACTTTATATTCTCAATATTGGCAGAGGAATTAGGATTTATCGGATGTGCAGTCGTCATTATATTATTTGCCATATTTATATGGAGAGGCATATTAATTGCAATGAAATCGCCAGATATGTTTGGAAGTTTAATCTCCATAGGAATTACGGCACAAGTAGCAATACAAGTGATTATCAATATAGCAGTTGTTACTTCATCAATGCCAGCAACAGGAATGCCATTACCATTTTTTAGTTATGGAGGAACATCCCTATTTATCTTACTGTGCGAGATGGGTGTGCTCTTGAATATTTCAAAAGCAGGCGCGAAAAAGGAATAAAGGTTGCCAAGGGGAAAAAGGGATTTTGGGGACGGACTCATTTTTCCCTTTTTATAAAATCTAATAATATATTTTTTAAGCTATTTAGGAAAAAAAGGGAAAAATGAGTCCGTCCCCAAAATCCCTTTTTCCTCTTTGGCAACCAAATAAAAATTAAGAAAGGAAGAAAAAATGAAAGTAGTTATTGCAGCGGCAGGAACAGCAGGTCATATCAATCCAGGATTAGCCATAGCAAAAAAAATACAGGAAGAACAAAAAGATTCAAAAATCATTTTTATAGGAACAACAAGAGGTTTGGAAAATGACTTGGTTCCAAGAGCAGGATATGAGTTAAAAACGATTGATGCATATGGATTAAGTAAAAAGATATCTATTGAAAATATAAAAAAGATGATAAAAACCTTAAAAGGATTTGGAGAGGCAAAAAAGCTATTAAAAGAAATCAATCCAGACATTGTTATAGGAACTGGGGGATATATTTGTGGTGCAACTATATCAGCAGCACATCGATTAAAAATTCCAACAATGTTACATGAAAGCAATGCTTTCCCAGGAAAAGCAGTAAAGATGCTAGCTAAAAAAACAGATACCATTTTAGTGTCTTTTGAGGATGCTATTGGAAGAATCAAACATGCTAAAAAAATTGTATATACAGGAACACCTGTAAAAATAAAAAAACAAAATTATACAGAAGAACGAAAAGAGGAAATTATAAAGAAATCTGGATTAAAAAAAGGAATACCGATTGCTTTAGTATTTGGGGGAAGCCAAGGGGCAAGAAGAATTAACAATGCCATAATGGAAATTATAAAATCAGAGAAAAATGAAAATTACCAAATGATTTGGGCGACAGGACCAAAGCAATATGATATTGTAAAAGAAGAACTAGAAGATGCACATAAAAATATTAACCATATAAAAAACATGAAAATTCTTCCATATATATATAATATGGAAGAAATAATGAATGTTGTAGATGTCATTGTAGCAAGAAGTGGAGCAATGACAATCACAGAAATTGCGAACTTAGGAAAACCATCGATATTAGTGCCATTGCCAAATGTTAGTCATGACCATCAATTATATAATGCAAAAGTACTACAAAACATTGGAGCAGCAGATATTATACTAGATAATGAATTAACTGGAGAAAAATTAAATACAAATATAGAAAAAATTGTATTGGATAAAGATAAATGTAAGAATATGGGAGAAAAAGCATTCACAGTTGCGACATATGATGTGGAAAATAAAATTTATGCACAAATTATAGAAACAATGAAATAGATGAGAGGGAAAAGAATGTTTAGAAGTATTCAATTTAAAATAATTGTTGTATTTTTTTTAATAGGTATTATAGTGATTACAGGATTGGGACTTGTATATATACAATCAATCAATAATTTAGAAATTAATCTTAGTAATAAAGAAATTGGAAACATAGAAGAATTGGCGCAATTTATAGAACAAATGCGAAATACGAATATTACAGCACTCATTGTAGCAGGAGTCTTATTTTTAGTAGGTGGTATCTTAATAGCTATTGTTTTATCTAGGTTTGTAATTTATCCTATTAATAAATTAATAAAAAGCGCAGAAAAAATAACAGAAGAAGAAAAGAAAAAAGATAAAACCAACTCACCGAAAGAAGAGGTAAAAAAATCTAAAAATAAAAAAGATATGGTGAATATAGAAGATGTATTAGGTGTCATGACAACAGAGTTAAAAGAAAAATTAAGTGAGGTTTCTACCCAAAAAAATCAAATAGAAACCATTCTTTTACATATGACAGATGGAATTATTGCATTTAACATGGAAGGAGAAATTATCTTAATTAATCCAGCAGCAAAAAAATTTTTAAGCATTAGACCAGAAGATATCACTTTTGATGATATTTTTGCAAAATTCAAGTTAGGAATTAACATGGAAAAAATTATATATCTAGAAAACTGGACATCAACAGAACAAAGAATTCAAGTAGAAGATAACTATGTAAATGTATTTTTTGCACCATTTAAAAATGAATCTGATAGACCAAATGGTGTCATAGCCGTTATTCAGGATATAACAGAACATGTAAAATTGGACAACATGCAAAAAGAATTTGTAGCAGACGTATCACATGAATTAAAAACACCAATTACATCTATTATGGGATATGCTGATACTTTATTAGAGGGAGAATATGATAAAGAAACACAGGACAAGTTCTTAAATGTTATTGCATCAGAAGCACGAAGAATGGCAAGACTTGTTACAGATTTATTAACTTTATCAAGATATGATAATAATAAAAATAGAGTAAAAAAAGTATCATTTGATTTAGGTGAATTAGTAAAAAAATGTCAAGATAAATTAGCCATAGAAATCAAAAAGAAAAATCATACAGTCAATTCTTTTGTGACGGCAGATGTTCCACCAGTTTATGCAGATAAAGATGATATTGAAAGAGTAATTTTAAATATTTTAACAAATAGTATCAAATATACACCAGAAGGTGGAGAAATCAAAATATATGTAGGATTTGTATATAATGATGCTTATATAAAAATTTTTGATAATGGAATAGGAATACCAGAAGAAGATTTATCTAGAATATTCGAAAGATTTTATCGAGTAGATAAGGCACGTACAAGAGAAATGGGTGGAACTGGTCTAGGTCTTTCTATTGCGAAAGAAATATTGGATAAAAATGGAGGAAGCATTGACATCAAAAGTACAGTGGGAAAAGGAACGGAAGTTGTGATTAGAATTCCTACAAAAGAAACAAAAGAAGTACTTAGCTAAATTATAAATAATTGTTACAAGTCAATGATTTTAAAAATATTTATATATCAACTGTTTCCTATAGTTAATTAAAAAGAATTATTAACTTTGTAATAAATAATTAAAAAAAGTGAATCATTAGATTGAAAAATAGAAAGAATTAGGGTATAATAAATTAGATTTTTAAAAGTTAAAGGAGCGAGAAAATTGAATCCAAAGATAAAAGAAGCATTAGAATGGGTATATTGCATTATTATAGCAATTGTATTAGCTTTATTATTTAGATATTTTATAGGAACACCAACCATTGTACAACAAGTTTCTATGTATCCAACATTAGAGCAAGACCAAAGATTATGGTTAAATAGATGGTCAAGAACTACAAAAACATTACCTGAAAGAGGACAAATTATTACATTTGAGGCACCAACAGAGAAATTTTATACAAGTTCAGAAATAGATGAAAATAATCCAGTGGCAAAATATGAAAATGAACCAACCAATATATTTGGTAAATTTGTGAAATATGTATTAGAAATTGGAAAAGAAAGTTATATAAAAAGAGTGATTGCTTTACCAGGGGAACATGTAGAGATTAAAGAAGGAAAAGTATTTATAAACGGAGAAGAATTAGATGAACCATATTTGCAAGATGGAGTTGAAACCGATGTGGAAGGTATAGGTTTTTCAGATTTTGTTGTTCCAGAAAATACGGTATTTGCAATGGGAGATAATCGACCACATAGCACAGATTGTAGAGCATTTGGATGTATACCTTTAGAAAAAATAGAAAGTACGGTAGCGATAAGAATATGGCCATTAAATAAATGGGGACATGTAGATTAAAAGATAGAGATTATAGGTCTCTATTTTTTTTGCACTTTAATCCATATTTTTCAAGTTCTGTTTTTTCAAGATGAGGGCGGGGATGTTTATATTTTTTAGGATTTTCTTGTGGTATAGGAAAAATGGCTTTTTCCTATACCACAAAAAACAACGTTGCACAGAAAAATTGCTATGCAATTTTTCGCGTCGACAAATCTTAACGCTTCTTCGAGAACTTAAATATATATAGTTAAGTTAGAAAAGTAGAGAAAAGTTCTCGCGAAGCGATATTTGTCCGTTTGCTCAATAGATGATAACTTCTAAATTTTCAATAAACGAGCCTTTCGCTGCTCGCGCTTCCTCATTTATTAAAAATTAAGAATTTATACATCTATTTCACGGCACATTCGTCAATACATAAAAAAATATAAACATCCCCGCCCTCATCTTGAAAAAACAGAAAACTTAATCTCTTTTTTATTGAAAAATCAATTGTTTTAGTATATAATAATAAAGGTAAGAAAAAGGAGCGAAACATTGATGTTTGATGAGATTATTGGAAATGAACAGATAAAAAAAGAATTAGAAAGAGCAATGCTTGAAAATAAAGTATCTCATAGCTATATGTTTGTAGGAATAGAAGGAATTGGAAAACAAATGATAGCAAAAGAGTTTGCTCGAATTGTATTATGCACAAATGAACAAGAAAAAGGATGTCATCAATGTAAATCTTGTATTGAATTTATGTCAAATAATCATCCTGATTTTTTATATTTAGAACCTGATGGAAATAGCATAAAAATTGAACAAATCCGATATTTGCAAAGGAAGATACAAGAAAAGCCAATTATTTCTGATAAAAAAGTTTATATCATCAATGATGCTGATAAAATGACAACAGAGGCGCAAAACTGTTTATTAAAAACATTAGAAGAACCACCAGAATATAGTACAATCATATTAATAGGTAGTAATGAAAATGCATTTTTAAACACGATAAAATCAAGATGTATGAAAATTGCATTTCAACCGATTGAAGCAAAATACATAAAACAATATATGGAAAAAACATATGGGATGACAAATATTAGTCAAAATATGCTAGATGCATTTCAAGGTAGTATTGGAAAAGCGATTTTGTTAAAAGATAAAAAAGAACAATATGAAAGTATCGAAAATATGATAGAAAAATTAGATAAAACAGATATGACAGAATTGATGAAATTAGGAGAACCACTATATCAAGCTAAAGATGAAATTAGGAATATATTAGACTATATAAATATAATTTTATTAAAATTAGCAAAAGAAAACACACAATATGCAAATTGTATTGATATAATAGAAAATACGAAAAAAAGGTTGAATCAAAATGCAAATTATGATATGTGTATAGATAATATGATATTTAATATGTGGGAGGAAGTAAATTGAAAGATATTGTAGGCGTAAGATTTAAAAAATTAGGAAAAATCTATTTCTTTAACCCAAAAAAATGGAGACTAAAAAAAGGAGATAAAGTTATTGTAGAAACAGCTCAAGGAGAAGAATTTGGAGAAGTCATGATTCCGAACAGAGCTGTTCCAGAAGATAAAATTGTAGAACCTTTAAAGGTCGTTATCAGAATTGCTAATGGCAAAGATTATAAACGTTATGATGAATGTAAAGCATTAGAAAAAAAGGCCTTTGAAGTATGCAAAAAGAAAATAAAAGAACATAGATTAGAAATGACATTAACAGATGTTGAAGTAAAATTTGATAATAGTAAAATCCTATTTTATTTTACAGCAGATGGAAGAATCGATTTTAGAGAGCTAGTAAAAGACTTAGCAGCAATATATAAAACAAGAATAGAATTAAGACAAATCGGCGTAAGAGATGAAGTTAGAAAAATTGGTGGAAATGGTGTATGTGGAAGAGAATTATGTTGTTGTACATTCTTAAATGATTTTGAAGCCGTATCTATCAAAATGGCAAAAGAGCAAAATATCTCTTTAAATCCTTCAAAAATATCAGGAAACTGTGGAAGATTAATGTGTTGCTTAAAATATGAAAGTGAAGTTTATGAAGAAAAATTAAAAAATTTACCACATATAGGAGCCATTGTCAAAACAGAAGAAGGAGAGGGAGAAGTAGATTCCATAGAAACTCTTAAAGAAAGAATCAGAGTAAAAATCAAAAATGGAGATACTTTTATGTATAGAAAATATGATGTAAAAGATATTGAAGTTATTAAAGATGCAGAAAAAGAAAAATTAGATCAAGAAGAAATAGAACATCAAAAAGAATTAGAGGAATTAGAAAAATTAGAAAAAGAAGATGAAGGAATGAGAGAAGACTAGCAAGAAAAACCAAAAGACAATTAGAAGCAGAAAAATAAATGAAGAATTAAAACATAGAAACAATAGAGAAACAAGAAATTAAAGGAGGTGAATATAGATGGCATATAAAATAACAGATAAATGTATATCATGTGGAGCTTGTGCTGCTGAATGTCCAGTTCAATGTATATCACAAGGAGATGATAAATTTGTAATTGATCAATCTGCTTGTATCAGCTGCGGAACTTGTGCAGGTGTTTGCCCAGTAGAAGCACCAGAAGAAGAATAAGAATAAAAGGGGATTTTGGGGACGGACTCAAATTTCCCTTTTTTATTAAAAGGAGGAGTAAAAATACCTAGAAGAGAAAGAAGACTATATATATCGTCATATTATCATATAATGATACAAGGCATAAATAAATTAAATATTTTTAAAACAAATATAGAAAAAAACACATATCTAAAATATTTGAACGAAGAAAAGAAAAAATATGATATTAAAATTTTAGCATATGTGATTATGGATAATCATTTGCATTTGTTAATATATGATGAAAAAGAAGAAAATGTTTCCAAATGGATGCAAATTGTTAATACGAAATATGCTAAATTTTATAATAAAGAACATAATAGAGTGGGGTATGTATATAGAGACAGATTTAAAAGTAAGCCTATTTCGGATAGAACATATTTATATAATGTACTCGCATATATACATTTCAATCCTATAGAAGCAGGAATAAGCAAGGAGTTAAGCCAATATAGCTTTTCTTCATATAATGATTATGTATGTAATCGAAAATCTAAAGAAGAAATCTTATTGTTATTTGAAAATGAAGATTATCAATCTTTATATAATTTAATTCATGAAAAATATTATAAAAAAATGTTATTAAAATCGAGTGAGTCTCCAGAAAATATATTAGAAAATTATTTGCATGGAAAAAAAGTAAAAGAAATAAAAAGAGACAAAGAATTAATTGCTAAAATAGTTATAGAAATAAAAAGAGGATGCAACTTAAGAGAGTATCAAATAGCAAAAATTTTGTCGATAGGAAAAAACAGAATAAATCAATTAAGACGAGAGGGTTTTATCAAAGAAGATTAAACATTTATAAGAGAAGATTTTGAAAGTGAATTAATAAACACAAATCTAAAAAATTAAAATAGCAAAAAAGGGAAAAATGAGTCCGTCCCCAAAATCCCTTAAAATCAAATATTAGTAGAAGGAGAAATAAAAATGGAAACTTTAATCGTATCAGGTGGAGATATCAATATGGAACAATTAAAAATGTATTGTGAAAAACATGTACGGTCAAAATATAATAGCAGGAGATAGAGGATTAGAGGCATTATACCAACTAAAAATTATACCAAATCATGTAGTAGGAGATTTTGACTCTGTTTCTCCTGAAATTTTAGAATTTTATAAAAAACAGTCACAAATTATTTTTCATACATTTCATGCAGAAAAAGATAATACAGATACAGATATTGCTTTACAGTTAGCTATTCGTTTAAAAAGTTCAAAGATTACGATTATGGGAGCTTTAGGGAAGAGAATGGATCATGCAATTGCCAATATTCATATATTAAAAGATGCATTAGAAGCCAATATTCCATGCCAGATGATAGATGAGCATAATCGAATTTACTTAATAAATAAAGAAATGACTTTAGAGAAAGAAAAAGTTTATGGAAAATATGTATCTTTAATTCCTTTGACGAGCACAGTAGAGGGATTAAGTTTAACTGGTTTTAAATATCCTTTAAAGGATTATACATTACCGATAGGAACCAGTTTGGGTATTAGTAATGAAATCATAGGAGATACAGCACATATTCAGATGAAAAATGGCATTTTGATTGTGATAGAGAGTAGAGATTAAAAAAGTTGATTAAGCTATGTGCCTAAGGAGTAAACGAGTTGACAGAAGATTAAAAAAATGATAGAATTTACATAATTTAAAATGCAGAAATATAGGAGGAATTGCAGTATGGGGATATTTAGTAAATTCTTTAAGAAAAGTCAGAAATCTGAGCCTTCTAAAAATAATAAGAAGGATGAAATCAATAATCGGAGTATAAATTATGGAGAGATGATTGGACAAAAACCAGGGTATTTCAGAGAAGATGGTGTATGGGAAATAAAAAGAAAATGTACACCAGAATATCATTTTGGTACAGACTCCATAATAGGTGGATGTGGAGAAGTGGCATTGGTATCAGAATATGATCTTCAAGTGCATTGTGAAATTTATCAATGGCAATGTGAAAGATGTGGATATTGTCATGGTATACCAGCTTCTCAAATTCCAGAAGAAGTTAAAAAAAGAATCCGTTACAGGACTGAACTAAAAGAAAAAAAAGATCCGGTGATTATTGATTTTAGAGAGTATAAACAAAAGAGAAGTAAAAGAGGTGATGCAAAAAAATCCAACGTTTAAGTTGGATTTTTTTGCTTTAGAGTATATCGGAAAGTTTGTTTAAAGTTAACACCCATTATAATCATTTTTTTAAAATTTAAAACCAATAAAAAAGGGAATTTTGAGTCCGTCCCCAAAATCCCTTTTTTGTTAGTTATTTTTATTTGTCATTTCTTCTAAATCTAATAATTCTTGCCATCTTTCATCAACGATTCTTTGGAAGTCTTCTATCATCCACTCATTTCCAGGTTTAAACATATGTCTAAATCTTTTTTGTGGTTTTAAGAATTCTTCAATTGGTAATTTTTTAGCTGGTTTATATGAAATATGATATACACCATCAACCACTTCATATAAAGGCCAATAACAAGTTTCAACAGCAAGTTTATTAATTTTCATTAAATCTTCTGTTGGATATCCCCATCCTCTAGGGCATGGTGACATTACATTTAAGAAAGCTGGCCCTTCTGTATAAATGGCTTTTTCAGCTTTTTCATATAAATCTTTAAAATTCATATAAGCAATGGTTTGAGCAACATAAGGGATGTGATGTCCTACCATGATTTTACTTAAATCTTTTCTACATTGTGTTTTTCCAGGAATAACGGTTCCAGCAGGTGAGGTAGTTGTATCAGCATATTTAGGTGTTGCAGAAGAACGTTGAATACCTGTATTCATGTATGCACCATTATCATAACATACATATACCATATCATGTCCTCTTTCAAAGGCTCCTGATAAAGATTGTAAACCGATATCATATGTTCCACCATCTCCACCAAAGGCGATGAATTTTGTATCACCATCAGCTGGTAATTTTCCTTGTTTTTTCATAGAAACATAAGCGGCTTCTGCTCCTGCAAGTGTCGCACCTGCACATTCAAATGCTGTGTGAACAAATGAATCTGTCCAAGCTGTATATGGATAGATAAAAGTAGAAACTTCCATACATCCAGTGGCATTGGCAACAACTGCATGATCTTCTGGTTTTAAGGCTCTCATAATATGTCTTGCAACAGGAGGAGCTCCACAACCAGCACACATTCTGTGTCCAGAAGTAAATCTTGAAGGTTTATTTGCAACGATTTCTTTTACATTATAAGGCATTATTTGTCACCTTCCTTTCTTAATCCTAAATAACGATAAGGATTATCTATTTTTCCAGTTTTTACGATTTCTGATAAATCTGTATAAACACTTTCGATGTCATCAGCTTTTGTATCTCTACCACCAATACCATATACATAGTTAACTGCAGGTACGTGAATATTGTTTACATACATAGCAGATGTAACATCTTCAAATAAAGCACCACCAGCAGCATTTAGAGAATCTGCTTTATCTAATACAGCAATTGCTTTTAGATGTGATAATGCTTTTGCAATTTCTTCTACTGGGAATGGTCTAAATACACGAACTTTTAATAAACCTGCTTTTACACCTTGTTCTCTTAATTTATCAACAACAAATTTGGTTGTACCAGCTGTTGAGTTCATACAAACAATGGCGATTTCTGCATCATCTAATTTATATTCTTCAAAAAGACCATATTTTCTACCAGTCATTTTTTCAAAATCTTTTGCAACATCTAA
>CALXKE010000034.1 GCA_944388805.1 uncultured Clostridia bacterium
GCTATTTTTTCTAATTCTGCTAATGCTTTTTTATCATGTTCTGTTGTTGTTGGTGATTTTAATAATAATGTATCTGATATGATGGCACTTGCCATTAAAATAGCTTCTTCTTTATTGATTTCATGTCCTAATCTTTTATATTCTTCAAATAAAATGGTACATGTACATCCATATGGTTTTGCTGTATAATACAAAGGTTCTGATGTTTCAAAGTTTGCAATTCTGTGATGATCTGTTACTGATAAAATTTTTGCTTTTTCAATCCCTTCCACACTTTGATTAAATTCATTATGGTCTACTAAACATACTTCTTGTCCTTCTTCTACTTTATCTATCATCTCTGGTGCTTCTATATGTAAATAATCTAATACATATTGTGTTTCTTTATTTACTTTTCCTAATCGTTTAGCTACTGTGCAATCCCATCCGTTCTTTTTATCTAATCTTTCGCTTACTAAACTTGCACATATTGAGTCTGTATCTGGGTTTTTATGTCCAAATATAAATACTTCTTCTTTTTCCATATTCATTTCTCCTTTTTCCTATATTTTATCATCTTACCTATTATATTTTCATTTGCCAAATTTGTCAATTAAGAAACTAGCAAAATATACTAAACTGATGTTGAAAAATAATACAAAGGTAACTTTTCCAGCATTTTACTCTGGATAGTAACAAAAAGACAAACCTTTTACAGATTTGCCTTTTTAGTTCGTATTCACATATATACTTCTATTCTTCTTTGTTCTCTTCTATATTTTTTAAAATATGCTCTAATTCTTCTTTATTAAATTCATATTTCTTATTACAGAAATGACAAACTAATTCTGCTTTTCCTTCTTTTTCAATAATATCTTCCAATTCTTCTTTTCCAATTGTCATTAAAGCATCTTGCATATGTTCTTTTGAACAATCACATTTAAATTCTGGTACAATACTATCTTCTATGATTTCTACATTGTCATCTCCCGTTATTTTCTTAGCAATTTCTTCTAATGTTAAATTTTGGTCTAACATTTTTGACATAGCTCCTGCTTTAAAAATGGATTGTTCTACTGTTGATATATCTTCCTCTGTTGCATCTGGCATTGGATTAATTAGATATCCACCACTTGCTCTCACACCATTTTTATCTACTAATACACCTAATGCCACTGCTGAGTTTCTTTGCTCTGAATTTACAAAATAATTTGCAAAATCTTCTGCAATTTCACCTGACACTAATGGAGATATTCCAATATAGGGATCTTTTAATCCAATATCTTTTACTACATTAATATATCCTTCATATCCTACTGCTCCACTAACATCTAATTTTCCATCTTCATTTAATGGCAATTCTACAACTGGATTTGTCGCATATCCTTTTATGATTGGTTTATTGTTTGCTGTTGCAATCATAACTCCGATTGGTCCATTCCCTTTTAATTGAACTGTTAATTTATCTTTACTTCCTTTCATTTCTGTTGCCATGATAGCAGTTATGGTTAATAATCTCCCAAATGCTGCTGTTACCACTGGACTCATATCATGTATTTTTCTTGCTTCTTCTACCATTTTTGTTGTATTGGCACATATAACTGATACTCTTCCTTCATGTGCTAAAAATTTAATTATTTTATCTGACATTATTTTTCTCCTTTATTAAAATTTTGTTCAAAACCAAAAAATCAACCTAATTTAATAATCTTAAATTGATTATTCTCATATTGTAAAACATTAACACTTCCATTTTTTTGTGCATATTTCTTCTTTTCTTGTTTTTGCGTAATGTGATCAATGCTTCTTAAAAAACTTTCAATAGCACATCCATGTGAACATATAGCAATACATTTATTATTATTTTCTTTTACAATTCTTTGCATGCATATATTCATTCGTTCCTTCACATGCTCTGTTGTTTCTTGTCCTTGTATTCCTATGATTTCATTATATTTCTGTTTATTATCCAGAATTTCTGGTTCTAATTTTTCTACTTCTTTCCACGTCATTCCATCATATATGCCAAAATCTTTTTCACTTAAATCTTCACAAATATTTATGTTCAATTTAAAATAATCTGCCACAGGCTTAATTGTTTCAATACACCTACTTGATGGACTTGAATATATATTATCAATACTATATTTCTTTAATTTTTCTACTAATTTTTCAGCAGTTTCCTTGCCCCTTGCAGTTAATTTAAAATCTGTTCTACCTGCTAGTGCATTAATTACATTGCCTTCACATTCTGCATGTCTGATTAGAAATATGGATGTCATTTTATTCACTCCTATTAACAAGCAATTCTGCTTTTTCTAATTCTGTTTTTATATATTGTTTTGATTTATTTGTTTCTACTTTAATATACTCATTTATTGGTTGATAATCAATATCTTCTTTAATAATTTTTTTTAGTGTATCCATCTCTTTTATATTTCTTTCTTCTAAGCCAAAACGAGATAATAAATCATTAAATTTATTTGCATTACTACTTCTGGATATTCCAACAAATTTTTTATTGTATTTAATAGAAAATACTGCTCCATGAAATGTATCTGTAATTACATAATCTGCATGCTTAAAATATTCTAACAATTCAAATGGTGTTACATTTATATTTTTATCACACCAAGGTTGATACAATCCTAATCCAATCGTTTTCAAACCATTTTTACTTGCAAATTCCTTAATATATTTTACTTCATTTTCCTTACATAAGCGATAGTCATATGAATATATGATTATATATTTAGTCTCATTGATTTGTATTTTTGGCATATACTTTCTAAAATCATATATAAACACTGGATCTAAGTTTTCTACTATTTTATCATCGTTATTTAGAATTTTTTCAACAAAATGATATGTATTTTTGTCTCTTACAGATATATTTTTTAAACACTCTAATCCTTCTTTTACCTTTTCTTCTAAATGATACTTCCTTATTTGGTCATAAGTAGTATGTCCACAACTTGCTGCATAAGTTATTGTATAATTAGACACATCTTTTCCAAATAGTTGCTGTGTAAAGCCAATATTTCCGTTTCCAATACAATTAAATATTTCATCACTACCGATAATAGCAAAATCGTAATCATTATTAAAATTCTTTTCATCTGTTAATCCCAAATATTTCTTTCCATATTGTTCAATAATTTCATCTCTTTTTTTCTAAAATCCACAAACTCCTGATTATTCCAGTCTTTTTCTCCTCTATCGTTAAATTCTATTCCTTTATATACTTGTCCTGGTTTTATATCGATAAATCCAACATCGTTTCCACTTTCTTCCAGTATACTTTTTAATGATAAAGCTTGAAAAAAAGAGCCATAATTTTTTACTCTTTGCATTGATAGTATTCCTGTTTTCATATTTCCTCCTACATCTAATCTTTCATTGTTTTTTCTAATGCAATATCAAATCCTTGTTCCATATATATTCGTTTAAATTTTTCTGTATTTTCATGCTTTTTAGATGGTTGTCTTAATTGTGCATTTCCTTCTACTGCTTCTTCTATTGTTCTTTCTTCCATAAATATCCTTTTATTTAAATTTTCTATTATTTTCTTTCCTTTCTCTGTATTTACCAAGATAACAGACACTCCATTTTCTATTGGATAATCAAATTTTACTTTCTTTCCTAGTCCCCAAAAATCTCCTAATGTAATATCTCCAACTCTTTCTTCTCTGGCATATCTACAATTGTAACAGTTTTCTCTATAAAATAATCCATCTAAGAAAGCACGATAATATAAGTCGTCCTTATTATGTTTTTTATAAATAATCTCATTCTGACAATATGCTGTAAAGTACCAATTATTTTTTCCTCTGAAACTAATATCATCTACTTTTTTATTGATAGCCAAATATCGTATATAATCTTTTAAATATTTTTGAGGTGGTACTCCATGACATATTAAATCAATTATTAATAAATTATTTATATCTTCTCCCCTTAAGAAGCTTTTCAATCCATTAATTTGACATGGTGTACCAATAAAAACTACTTTTTTATTCTCTTTTAAGCAATTTTTTACATCTAAATAACATTTTCCTATTTTACTTTGGGTATATTTAGAACCGCAAAATTCTTTTACCTGTTCCAATGTAGTAGCCATTGTATGTTCTAACTCCATTTGATCATTGAATTTGGTTCCAAAAGCTATTCCACCATTTTCTATAACATATCTATAAATTTCATAGGCAATTCCTCCAGAAGAACTATTTTTTCTAACATTTTCATTTAATGACCAAGCTGCATATACTTTTAATGGATTATGAAAATCAATTTTATTATTTTCTGGACATGTTTTTATGCATAAATTACAGTTTATACATTTTTGTTTATCTATACTAGGTACTACTGCTCCTTCTTCATTTTCAAGCATTTTTATAGATTTTTTGGGGCATACATTATAACATGCACTACAACCCGTACAATGATTCGTTTCACATATTTTCATCTTTTACCTCATTCTATTAATTTATAATTTCTTTTAGGTAAGACTGGTGACAATTTATTTTCTTTCATGGCCCCTAAAATACAATCTAATCTCATTGGTACACTAGATGTTTCATTTTTAATAAAACTTAATATATATTTCTTATATTCTTCTGGCGCCATTTCATACAATTCCATCATATGTGCTAACATTTTATACATATCTGTGCATCGTTTTATATTAGGGCTAGACATGATACTTCCTGGTCTATTTCTATAATAATTAAAAATCGGGAATTCTCCATAAGTTAATTCTTGTGCTAATAGTGTTGCTTTCATTGAATACACCATATCTTCGTAATACATATCTTCTATGAATGTAATATGATTTTCTTTTAAAAATTCTGTTCTCCAACACTTGCTTGGTACTCCAAAAAATATATCACAAGTAAGTCTAGCTTCTTTAGTAGAATTTTCTGCATTTGATAAATATGTTGCATTACTTCCGCCAATATATTTAACTCCAAAAAAAGCAATATCTACCTTTTCTTTTTTCTGTAATACTTCATTAATTCTTGTCAATGTATGATTATCATACATTGTATCATCTCCATCTAAGTATAATATGTAGTCTCCTCTTGCTCTTTTTACTGCTATATTTCTAGATGCTCCTAATCCTTTATTTTTACCATTATCTATAATAATTACATTATCATTCTCATACTTTCTTATCTTATCATTCGTTCTATCTGTTGAGCCATCATTTACAATGATTAATTCAAATTTTTCATAATCTTGCCCTAAAGCACTATTTATTGCTCTTTCAATATAATCTTCTATATTATATGCAGATATAATAATAGAAAAACAAATATCTTTTTTCATAAATCCCCTCCGAAAAGAAATTATCTTATTAACTATATCATATTTTACAAAATTATTCAATATTTTTAGCTTTATGCACTTATTTGACAAAATAAGTAAACAAAAAAATATTCAATTTTGAATATTTTAAATTCATAATTGAATATTTTATTGATGTATCTCAAACATATCTTTTCCTTCTCCGCAAACGGGACAAACCCAATCATCTGGTAAATCTTCAAAAGGTGTTCCTGGTGGTATTCCTGCTTTTTCATTTCCAAACTTAGGATTATATATATACTTACATTCTATACATTCATATCTCTGGTTATCTGTTTTTTCTGTTTTAAAATTCCTGTATCCTAAACTAATCGCTACAATTACCATAAGTAAGAATGATAGTGCTTTCCATATTCCACTTTCTAACATAATTACCGCAAATATTCCAAATGTTGCACTAATTCCGTATAGAATTAAAACCGCTTGTTTTTGACTAAATCCTTTTGCCACAATTCTATGATGCAAATGTCCTTTATCTGCTTTAAATATGGCTTTAATAGATTTTCCTTTTATCAATCTTCTAATAATTGCCCAAAATGTATCAAATAATGGTAATCCTAGAACAATTAATGGTAATACAATTACAGCTGCTGTATAGGTTTTCGCTACTCCTAAAATAGAAATAATAGACAATGAAAATCCTAAAAAGTTTGATCCTGTATCCCCTATAAATGTTTTTGCTGGTGCAAAATTAAATGGTAAGAATCCAACCAATGCACCTGCAAGTGCTGTTATTAGTAATATAGCCACCATTGGTGAATCATTTAATACAAATATAATTAATAATGAAATTGCGGATATAACAGATATCCCCGAAGATAATCCATCTAATCCATCTATCAAGTTAATCGCATTTGTTACTCCTACAATCCATATAATTGTAATAATAATAGAAAACATTTCTTGCATTTCAATTGTATTTAAAAATGGTAATGTAATATCTTCTATTCTTACACCAAATGCAACTACCACAATGGCTGCTAATACTTGTCCTATTAACTTTGTTATTGGTTTGATTGTTTTTATATCATCCACAATACATACAGCCGAAATAATCAATATTCCCAAAAGCATTCCAAGTAGTTTTTCGCCATATCGTTCTATTCCGAAATAGATTAATAGAATTTTCTATACTCATTACAATTAATAAATAAATGACAGAAACTAAAAAACCTAATATGACTGCTGGTCCACCAAATTTGGGCATTGCCTTTTTATGCATTCTTCTTTGATCTCTCGGAACATCCACAGCCCCTACTTTATGCGCAATCTTTATAGTATATGGTGTTGCCATAAATGTTACGATAAATGCAAGCAAAAATGCAATTGCAATATCTCCCCACATATTCATTCCTCCATATTATTTCATATTTTCATTTTCAATTTCTTCAATAATTTTGATTCTTTCCATATGTCTTCCACCTTCAAACTCAGTTGCAAGCCACATTCTAAGTATACAAATTGCTTCATTGACACTCACATAATCTGCACCTAATGTTAGTACATTGCTATCATTATGTAGTCTTGAAAATTTTGCTGTTTCTTCATTATAGCATGGTGTACTTCTAATACCTTTAAATTTATTTGCTACAATGCTCATTCCTAAACCAGAACGACAAATTAAAATTCCTTTTTCTGCTTTTCCTTTTTGAACAGAAAGTGCTACTTCTTTTGCAATATTAGGATAGTCCACTCTTTCTTCATTCATACAACCATAATCTATATATTTTATTTCTTTTTCATCTAAATATTTTTTAATTTCCTCTTTTAATTTAAATCCACCATGATCACAACCAATTGCTATCATTTTTATTCCTCCTCTTTGGAACGATAGGGACGTGCCAAATCGTTCCAAAATGAAACGAAAAGGACAGACCCATGTATTCCATTTTTTATTCTCTCTATAAAAATATATCATAAGTTTTTTTATAATACAATAATAAATTGTAAAATTCACTTGCATTTCATAAAAAAATGTGTTAGAATATCAGATGTTATAATGAATAATTGACTAAGAGGAGGTGCTTATAGATGCCAAATATTAAATCAGCTAAAAAAAGAGTTAAAGTAATTGAGAAAAAAACTTTAAGAAATAATATGATAAAATCTGGATATAAATCAGCTGTTAGAAAATTTGAAGAAGCGATTGAAGCTGGAAATATAGAAGAAGCTAAAGTTCTATTTTCTGAAGCAACTAAAAAAATAGATCAAGCTTGTACAAAAGGTGTTATTGTAAAAAACACTGCAGCTAGAAAAAAATCTAATTTATCAAAAAAATTAAATGCCGCTATGGCTTAGAACAATAGCGGGCTTTTTTAGATATTTACTTTGTAATATTTTAAATCCCGCATTTTCTTATTCAAGAATAAAATAAAGATTATGCATAGTTTTTATTTAAAACAACTTTTTATCAATAGAAAGTTGTTTTTTTATTTCTTTTCTTTATTTTATTATTTCCAAAATCATTGGATATATCCTAAATCCAATGGTTAAAACTTCCATTGTTTTTCTACCTTTTTCATGTTACGATAGATATAGTACTTTATGAATAGAGGTGTCTTATTTATGATTAAAATATTGATACAAACTTATAGAAATTTAGATAAAAAAATATCACATATATTGAAAATTGGTCTTTCTTTTTCTTTTATCATCTGTTTACTCTCAGCAATGGTCTTACTTACATATATGCTATTTTTTACATATCCAATTATCTATTATATAGGAATTTTAGGAATCATATTTGGATTAAATTTTGCTATGAGCTTTATTATTTCCGCTACGATTATTGATGATGTAAAGAAAGAAAATCTTTGATAGTTAGTCTGAACTGTAACAACAATTTAGTAATTCTCTAAAATTTTTATTGTATATTTCTTGACAAAATTACATAAACTGTGTAAAATAGTATTTGACATTTTAAAATATGTTTGCGTTTGTACAATGAAAGCAGTTAGAAGTTACTTTTAGAGAATAAGGGTCACCGGCTGAAAGCCCTTTAAGGTCAACCTAAACTTGTGAAACACATTGGAGCAATTTTTAATAAAGTGGAAAATTAGATAAACACATACATTTATTTAGTTTTCAAGCTGGGTGGTACCGCGGATTTATTTCGTCCCTGCAATTTTGCAAAGGGCGTTTTTTTGTACCCTTTTTCAGATACAAACTATGCCCTAACAATTTATAGGAGGTACAGTTGAAAAATAATTCTTTTCCAACTGGATTTATACCTTAAGAAAGGAATGAGTAAATATGAATGAGTACAGAACACACAACTGTAATGAAATCACATTAGAAGATGTGGGTAAACAAGTTAGAATTAGTGGATGGGTTCAAACCATAAGAGATTTAGGAGGTTTGGTTTTCTTAGATATTCGTGATATGTATGGAGTTACACAAGTAGTAACTTCAGGAGAAGCTGAAGATGTGGATTTTGCTTCACATATTCCAATTGAATCTACAGTAACTGTATATGGTACAGTAAAAAAACGTGATGAAGAAACAATTAACCCAAAACTAAAAACTGGTTTGGTAGAAATTCGAATTGAAGATATTAAAATTTTAGGTAAAAGAACACAAAATCTTCCTTTTGAAATTAATACAAATCAAGAAATTAGAGAGGATTTAAGATTACAATATCGTTTCTTAGATTTACGAAATGATCGATTAAAAAACAATTTAATATTAAGAGCTAATGTCATTCAATTTTTAAGAACACAAATGATTGAACAAGGATTTTTAGAAGTACAAACTCCAATCCTTACAAGTTCTTCACCAGAAGGTGCTAGAGATTATTTAGTTCCAAGTAGATTACATCCTGGAAAATTTTATGCTCTACCACAAGCCCCTCAACAATTTAAACAATTATTAATGGTTTCTGGTATTGATAAATATTTTCAAATAGCACCATGTTTTAGAGATGAAGATGCAAGAGCTGATAGAGCTCCTGGTGAATTCTATCAATTAGATATGGAAATGAGTTTTGCAACACAGGAAGATGTATTCCAAGCAATAGAGCCTGTTATTTACAACACATTTAAAAAGTTTTCTGATAAAGAAATTGCTGAATATCCATTCCCAAGAATTCCATATAAAGAGGCTATGTTAAAATACGGAACAGATAAACCCGATTTAAGAAATCCTTTGGAAATTGTTGATGTTACAGATGTTTTTGAACATGTAGATTTACGTGCTTTCCAAGGAAAAATTGTTAGAATTATTTCTACACATGATGTGGCTGACCAACCAAGAAGCTTTTTTGAAGGTATGACAGATTATGCTATAAAAGATTTAAAAGCAAAAGGTCTAGCATGGTTGAGAATTTTAGATGATGGAAGTTTCCAAGGACCTATTGCCAAATTCATACCTGATGATGCTAGAATCGAAATGTGTAAAAGAACCAATTCAAAACCAGGAGATTGTTTATTCTTTATTGCTGAAGTTCCTGGTGTTGTTGAAACTTTATCTGGACAAATTAGAGATGAACTTGGAAAAAGACTTGGTCTAATTGATAATCATGTTTTCAAATTTTGTTGGATTATTGATTTTCCAATGTTTGAACTTGATGAACATGGAAAAATTAGCTTTAGTCACAATCCATTTTCTATGCCACAAGGTGGTTTGGAAGCATTAGAAAATAAAGATCCATTAGATATTTTAGCTTATCAATATGATATTGTATGTAATGGAATTGAACTTTCTTCTGGTGCTGTTAGAAATCACGATATCAATATCATGTTAAAAGCTTTTACAATGGCAGGTTATACAGAAGAAGAAGTAAAAAATAAATTTGGTGCTCTATATAAAGCTTTTCAATTTGGTGCTCCACCACATGCTGGTATTGCACCTGGAATTGATAGAATGCTTATGTTGTTATCTGATTCTGATACTATTAGAGAAGTTATTGCATTCCCATTAAATAGTAAAGCGCAAGATTTAATGATGGGTGCACCAAGTAATGTAAGGCGTGACCAATTACGAGACGTCCACATTATGATTGATAAAAAATAACTATTGGCTTTATCACCTAAAAACACTTCTGGGGTATTATATATATTATATTTTAAGCGGGTTTCGTGGGGACCGACACGCTACATACTGTTATGAAATCAGTAACAATCCCGTGAGAGCTGATTTTGTTACAGTATGTAAAGTGTTGGGATAGTGAAAAATATAATATATATAATACCCCAGAAGTGTTTTTAGGTGATTCATCCAATTTTTATAATGATGGAATAAACAAAAACAACATATAAGTAATTCTATGATACTTATATGTCGTTTTTATACTATCGATTCATATATTTATATATACTTTATTTATTCATTATTTTTTGTTTACTAATTCTTTTAATGCTTTACCAGCTTTGAATACTGGAGCTTTTGATGCAGGTATTTTGATTTCTTCTTTAGTTTGTGGGTTTCTACCTTTTCTAGCTGCTCTTTTTCTTACTTCGAAAGATCCAAATCCAACTAATTGAACTTTATCTCCTTCTTTTAAAGCATTTGTTACAACTTCTACGAATGCATTTACTGATTCTTCAGCTGCTTTTTTTGTGTCACCTGTTTTTGCAGCTACTGCTGCGATTAATTCAGCTTTGTTCATTTAAATTACCTCCTATAAGTATAATGTTATGTACTTTTATTGCTTAGAATGGCAATAAATGTACTACTATATAAATTTATTCGCCAAAAATATATAAAATCCTTCTTTTTTTCTGAAATTTTAATATATTTTTAACTTTTCTAAAATCATACAAATCTTATCTCCTGCAGGTAGCATTTTTATTTCTTGTTTTGAAAATACATGTAATACAACCACTGCCAATGCATAGATAATGATTGCAGATACTATTGCTATTATTGTAGCCAAACTTTCTGTAATTATTCCTAAAAGCAAAGAATATATAAAATATGAGCAAATTCCCATAATAGCTGTTGCTAATATTGGTTTTATAACAAATCTTCTTACTCCTAATTTTAATTTTATTGTTCTTTTTAAAGCTGTGATTGATATCATAAATGCCACTAAATGACATGCTACTGATGCAACAGCAGCTCCATTAACCCCTATCGAAGGTATTGGAACTAAAATTAAATTTAAAATCAATTTTACAATTACACCGGCATCCTAAAGCAATTGCTGGCACTCTTAATTTTCCATATCCTTGTAAAATAGAGTTGATTGTTTGGTCTAATATCGTAAAAATAATTGTTAATGCACTAATTTGTAAGACAAGTGTTCCTGAACTTGCATTTGGATATAATAGATTTAATATTGGTCCTGCAAATATACACATTCCAACCGTACATGGAAGTCCTATTAGCATAGACATCAATAATGTAAATGTTGATTTTTGCTTGATAGATTTATAATCTTTTATTGCCTTAGCTGCTGAAATCGCTGGAACTAATGCCGTCGCAAAAGCAACATTAAATGATAATGGTAAACTTGTTAAAGTATCTACTTTTCCTCCTAAAATTCCATATTGTGTAACTGCCATATCTTCACTCATAAACTCTTTTAGACTTCTTACAACTGTAAAAGAATCTATATTTTTATTTAATGAAGACATAATGGCTGTTAGCGCAATGGGAATAGACACTAATAAAATCTTTTTTACAATACTTCTAACTCTTTCATATTTATAATTAACGGTTTCTCTTATTTCTGAAGCAATTTCTTTTCTTCTCGTTTTATAGAATAAATACAAATATCCAAATCCTACAAATGTTGCAAGTGTTGTCGCTAATGTTGCTCCTCCTGCCATCCATACAGTAGATGTATTAGAAATGATTGCAACAATTTCTACTAATATAATGGTAAGTGTTGTTTTAAAAATTTGTTCCAAGGTTTGTGACCTTGCTGTTACCTTTAGATTTTGCCTTCCGTTAAAATATCCTCTCATAACAGATGAAATCGCTACAAAAAATACGGCTGGTGATAGTGCCACCATTGTCATCTCTGCATCTGGAATTTGTAACCATTGATTAGCAATCAAGCCTGCTCCAAAAAATAGCATTAAACTTCCAATTAAACCAATCACTGCAAAAGTCGCAAATGCAATTTTAAAAATTCTATAGGCACCTTTGTGGTCCCCTACTGCTACTCTTTCTGATACTAGTTTTGATATCGCATTTGGTACACCTGTAGAAGAAATGGTTAGTAATACTGCATAAATTTGATAACTTGCTGAAACAATTCCATTTCCTTGGTCTCCAAATCCTTCTCTATTTGTTAAATATAAATTATATACAAGTCCAAGCAGTTTTATTAGCAATTGTGAAAATATTAATGTAATAATTCCTTGCAAAAAAGTTTCTTTCTTTCCTTTAGAAACTTTTTTTTCTGCTGTATCTGTCATTCAATCCCTCCTGTTTTATATATTGTTCTTATTTATCTATCCTCTATATATCACTTACTTATGTACATACTGTGATATTCTTTTTTCTTTTTATTACTTTTTTTGTTATTTTATATATGTTTCTTTTTAATTGTACGAATTAATTATAAATTTAATTACTAAATTATTCAATACTTTTGAATTTTTTTCTTGAAATCTGAAAAATTGCTAAAAAAGGGATTTTGGGGACGGACTCATTTTTCCCTTTTTTATTAAAAAAATTTCTATAAAAATTTAGCTTTTACAAAATTGTGTAATAACTTTATATTTTATATTTTTTAGATAACTCAAATCAAAAAGGGAAAAATGAGTCCGTCCCCAAAATCCCTTTTTTAGCAGTTTTTTTAGATTTTTTTGCTAAAATTCTTGACATTTTCGCTTTTTTGTATTAGAATTATTTAGCAATTATATATTTATTAGTTAGATATGATTTAAATATAAAATCTCTCCCCGGTGGTTTTAGATTTAAATTTCATATATAAAAAATTTATAATAATAGGAGGGTATTATCATCATGAATAATACAACATATAGCGCAAAAGCAAATGAAGTAGAAAGTAAATGGTATATTATTGATGCAGCTAACAAACCACTTGGTAGAGTTGCTACAGAAGCTGCAAAATTATTAAGAGGAAAACACAAACCAACATATACACCTAATATTGATATGGGTGATCATGTTATTATCCTTAATTGTAAAGATGTTATCTTAACAGGTAACAAATTAAATCAAAAAGTTTATAGACATCATTCAGGATACATTGGAGGAATGAAAGAAGTTCCTGCAAAAGTAATGCTTGAAAAAAATCCAGAAAAAGCTATGACACTAGCTATAAAAGGAATGTTACCACATACACCTTTAGGTAGAAAAATGGCTAAAAAATTAAGAGTTTATGCTGGTAGTGAGCATGAAAACCAAGCACAAAAACCAGAAGTATGGGAGGTAAAATAATATGGCTAAAAAAGAAAATGTAGTTTTTTATGGTACAGGTAGAAGAAAATCTTCAATTGCAAGAGTTAGACTTGTTGAAGGTAATGGAAAAATAACAATCAATGGTAAAGATATTGATGAATTCTTCGGATTAGAAACTTTAAAAGTTATCGTTAGACAACCATTAACAGTTACAAATACAACTTCTAAATATGATGTTATTTGTACAGTTAAAGGTGGAGGGTTCACAGGTCAAGCTGGAGCAATCAGACATGGTATTGCTAGAGCTTTAAATGAAGCTAATCAAGAATACAGACCAGCTTTAAAATCAAACGGATTCTTAACAAGAGATCCTCGTATGAAAGAAAGAAAGAAATATGGTCTTAAAAAAGCTCGTAAAGCTCCACAATTCAGTAAAAGATAGAAAATATCAAACCTCAGAAGTTTCAAATCTTCTGAGGTTTTTGTTTCAAATTTTTTTATTTTATAAATACAAATCCATATCATCTTCTGCTGCAATAACTTCTATCCCGTATTTTTTTGTTAAGTCTTGTGCAATTTCTGGTGGATTCTCGCTCAATATATTTTTATTAAAATGTGTTAATATTACTTTAGTTGGTTGTACTGTTTTTATAAATTCTTCCACTGCTGGTATATCCAAATGTTTTGCTTTTTCTTTATTATTGATATGATAAGCCACATTCATGATTAATATATCACAATCTTCATAAGATTCTAACAATTCTGGAAAATATTTGGTATCTGTCACAATTCCTATTTTATTTTTACTTGTTTTGATTGTAAACCCATAACATTCTACTCCATGGTCATGTGGTATAGAAGCTGTAATTTCTAAATTTTTTATTTGATATGTTTTATTTACTTCTATCGTTTCTATTCTTTCAGGAAAACTTTCCAAATACGGTTGTAAAATTCGATTTTCTATTGCTTGTATTGGTACTATCACCTTTCCTCTCTTTTCTCTTCCACCATTTGTCATTAATTCTATAAATATATTTAAATCATTCGCATGGTCTATATGAACATGTGATACGATAATTCCATCAATTGTTTCTTTGTTGCCATACATATGAATATATTTATAAAATGTATTAATTCCAGGATCAAAAACTATATGTGTGTCATCAATGTTTATATATAATCCTCCTGCTGACCTTATGTTTCTAAAAATGATATCTTTATTTCCTGTTGTTCCAAAAAAGTGAATATAGTCCATTTAGTTCTCCTTTTTATATTTCTTGTATTATATAAAATCACTATTATTATACTCTAATTCTCCTATGTTTTCAATGCTTAGCGAAAAATATAATATATATACCTTCCTAGATATTCTATACTGAAATGTAACCACATGACAAAATATTTTATGTTTTTTTACCTCTGTTTAAATCTTCTATTGACCATATTCCAATTTACAATATTCCAAAATGCCTGGATATACTCTGGTCTTTGGGTATGATATTGTAGATAATAAGAATGTTCCCACATATCTAAAACTAGTAATGGTTTGCATCCCCATAATGTTAAATTTTGATGTTTTTCACATTGTAAAATTTCTAATTTAGCCCATTTAGAAACCCATACTAACAAACACCAACCGTGAAGCTTCAACTGTTTTACTTGCTTCTGTAAATTGTTCTTTAAATATTTCATAACTTCCAAAGTCTTTTATGATTTGTTTCATCAATTCTATATCTGGCTCTGTTGGGATAGCAGGCCCCATATTTTCAAAAAATAGCTCATGTAAAATCGCACCTGAACCATAAAAACTTAAATCTTTTTCTAAACATTTAATGTTAGAAAAATCCTTGTTTTCTCTTGCCAAATTCAATTTTTCCTCTGTTTTATTTGTATTATCTACATACCCTTTATATAAAATATTATAATGTAAGTCTAATGTTTCTTTAGAATAATATGGTTCTAAAGCATTTAATGGATATGGTAATTCAATCATTTTTAACATAAAAAACCTCCACTTTCGAAACAATTTCTTTTTTATGCAAAGAAAAAATTGTGTATATAACTACATATAATGACTGGAAATTTATATACACAATTTTGATTTTGTTAGCTCATACTCTCGTTAACATTGCTTTCCTTATTCCACAAATTCAAGCGCATCACTTTTATTAATGCCTTCTATATTATAATAGGTATTAGGAACGGTTCCCATAATGACATTTTCCATAATTAATACTTGGTTTGTAATATCTCTTGTAATATCCTTAAATGGTGTTAAAATGCTAACTTCACATTTTACTTGTAAATAAATCCTATGAAGTGTTTGATTAATTCCTTGTGCTTCAAACTCACTTCTTAAATCTGTTTCTACATTTCCTACTGTTGATATTCTTATCTTAATACCAGGCCCTCTTCCTGATAATAGTTTAATACCTGTAAAACTTCCCAAAGCGATTTGAATATCTTGCCTTCCTTGTTTATTAATTTCTTCTTGTATTTTGATTGCTACATCAGAAATAATTTCATTAATAGGAATCACATTTGATTTTATCATTGTCACATTTCCATTTGTATCTTTTTCTACTGTAAATAGTTCATCATAACTATGTTCTCTCATAACATTTGTTGCCTGCTCATTTGAAATGATAGTTGCTAAACTCTTGGCTTCATTTTCACATAATGTATCAAAAATAGGGTTGACAGCATCTAACATGACTTTTGCAGATATGACAATGGCTGTCATAAAAATGGTTATCATTGCCAATTTTCTTTTATTTTTTACATTTGCAAATATATTGGGAATTCGTATCTTGGTTCTTGAATAAATCTTAGGCATAATTTATCATAGAAGCCTGATTGCTACTCATGCCTTTTCGTTTATATCTTGGTATAAATAATTTTTGTCCTGGAAAAATGGTATCTTGCTCTTCAATTCCATTCACTCTCGCTATATCATCTACTGTACTTCCAAACATTTTCGCAATTTTCCATAGAGAATCATCTTTTTTCACAATATACATGATAATACTGTAATCTTGTTCTTCTCTTTCTCCTGTTGTTTGTACTTCATCAATTGTATTAATATTGACATTTTTGTCTAACATTGTATTCATTCTCATCTGTACATTTGCTAATACTTCTCCTCCTTCTTGAATGATAAAGTCTTGACTACCAATTTCTATGTTTGTGCATATATTTAAGTTATCACCATCACTGATATTATCAAGATTATACTCAAAAGGTATCGTTTCCTTTTTTATCATGATTTGTAAATCTTCTCCCATCAACATGAATCTTAATTCTAGCTCTCCATTATAGATGATTCTGTCTCCCATGATATTTTGCTTTATGATATTAGGAACAACATCTACATCCACAATATTTCTACCTTGTAATTCTTCCATTCTCAATCTTTCGCTAATATCCCTTGTTTCTACAATTTCTCTTTTTCCTGCAATCGTTCTTACTGTTTTTTTGTTAAATTCAATATTTTCAGATGGACTATATAAATCTTGAATCACATGAATTGTTTTTTCTTCATATGCAGTTGTTGTCACACTGATTTCCATTTCAATATATACAGAGTGTTCTTCTACAGAATTTGGTTTTACAAGAATGTTTCTAATTTCATAATTTGTATCACATATATTTCCTTCATTGACATCTTGGATATCTACAAAACCGATAATTGGTATTGTCGCCATTGTTTTATTAATTCGATTATCTTCTGTTAAATATACCATTTTGACTTCTGCTTCTGCTTTTGTTAAAACTTTGTTATAGCTAATTTTAATATCTTTATTTACTATTCCTACATTCAATTTTAAGATTTCTACTAAATTATCTATATTATCTATCGCAATGTTTTCTTTAGCATATATTTTTGTTTCTCCACTTCCGATTAGTGAGTTAACAGATAATTGTTCTTGCAACATTTTGATTTCATCTGTGTTTTCCAAACTATTTACAATCGAAATCTCTTCTTTAGAGTACACTTCAACAGTTAATTCTATTGTTGCTTTGATAGATATTTTTCGTTCATTAACTACTTTTGCTTCTATTTCTTTAATATTGGTACATATATTACTTTCCATTTCACTTGTTATATTAGGAATATTAATAACTTCTGATAAATCTAAACTGGTATTAATTCCTCTTGTTCGTTCTTGGCTATCATCTGTCATATACATGATATATGTATCTACATTACCCTCTATTTTTATTTTCTCATCTATGATTTCTTTTTTATAAATACATACTACCCCACTTGTACAAATTATATTTAAAACATCTGGTTTCGCATCTGGTACAATTACATCACCTTCTACAAATACAATTTCTTTTCTAGTTGCTACCTTTTTATTGACATTCAAATTTTCTTTTATTGTATTTACAACCATTATTTACCTCCTTATCATTTTTCTTTATTTTATATATATGAAGGTAAATCGTAATTTATAACATTTTGAACAAAACAAATCTCACTTTCTAAATCGGGATTTTGGGGACGGACTCATTTTTCCCTTTTTAAATATTATAAAAATAGAAAAATATAGAATATAAAGTCATTACACAATTTTGTATGGTTCTATAATAAATGTTGGGGTGAAAAAAATCCCAACATTTTTTGTAAAAATAATGCACTTATCTAAAATACCTGA
>CALXKE010000035.1 GCA_944388805.1 uncultured Clostridia bacterium
AGAAATACCAAAAATGAGAAAACAACTGGAAGAAATACCAGAAATGAAAAAGCAACTGGAAGAAATACCAAAAATGAAAAAGCAACTAGAAGATATACCAGAAATGAAAAAGCAACTAGAAGAAGTACCAAAAATGAGAAAACAACTGGAAGAAATACCAGAAATGAAAAAGCAACTGGAAGAAATACCAAAAATGAAAAAGCAACTAGAAGATATACCAGAAATGAAAAAGCAACTAGAAGATATACCAAAAATGAGAAAACAACTGGAAGAAATACCAGAAATGAAAAAGCAACTAGAAGCGATTCCAAAAATACAAGACGAAATCGTACAAATCAAGAAACAATTAGAAGAATTACCAGAAATTAAACAAGAATTACGTAATATTAGTGGATCTGTTGCTAGAATAGAAGTTGAACATGGCGAAAAGTTAGCAATTTTATTTGATGCATTTAAAGTAAATACAGAAAAAATCGAAGAACAAGATAAGCGAATTACAAAATGTGAAAATACAATAGAAAAACATGATAATCAAATTTATATTTTAAATTCAAAAATTCAAAATACATAAAAGCCTATTAGTGTGCTTTTATAACTAACAGGCTTTTATGAAATATTATTTTACAACAATATTATAAATTTTATTCTTAACATAGATTTCCTTTACAATCGTTTTATCTACCAATTTATCACGAACTGCCTCATGAACTTTTTCTTTAACACTTTCTTCAGCTTCATCTAAAGAAATAGTAATGGTTGCTTTCAATTTACCATTAAATTGTATAGGTAAGGTAATTTCATCAGCAATCGTTTTTTCTTCATCATATGTAGGCCATTCCATATAAGCTAACATTTCTGTACCACCTAATACCGTTTGCCAAAGTTCTTCTGTCATATGTGGTGCAAAAGGATTTAGCAATTGTAAAAAGGTTTTAAACTCTGCTTTATTAATTTTCTTTTCTTTATAAAAATCATTTACTAGAGTCATAAAGGTTGAAACAGCTGTGTTAAATTTCATTTCTTCAATATCAGAAGATACTTTTTTAATAGCTCTATGCATTTCTTTTTCGAATTTTGGAGAATATTCTTCACCATCTACTAATAATAATAAGTTCTGAAGATTCCAAACTCTGTCTAAGAATTTTGCACAACCTCTAATACTTTCCATAGACCATGGTGCTGTTTGATCAAAAGGTCCCATAAACATTTCATAAACTCTAAATGCGTCTGCACCAAATTCATTAACAATGTCATCTGGATTTACAACATTACCTTTAGATTTAGACATCTTTTCTCCATTGCTTCCAAGAATCATTCCGTGAGAAGTACGTTTTTGATATGGCTCTTTTGTTGGAACAACACCTATATCATATAAGAATTTATGCCAAAATCTTGAATATAGTAAGTGAAGTGTTGTGTGTTCCATACCACCATTATACCAATCAACAGGTGACCAGTATTCTAATGCTTCTTTTGAAGCTAATGCTTTATCATTGTGTGCATCCATATATCTTAGATAATACCAAGAAGAACCAGCCCACTGAGGCATTGTATCTGTTTCTCTTTTGGCTTTTCCACCACAATGAGGACAAGTGGTATTTACCCACTCTGTATGTCTTGCAAGAGGAGATTCTCCATTTTCACCTGGTTCATAATCTTCAACATCAGGTAATTTTAGAGGTAATTCTTCTTCTGGAACAGGAACCCAACCACATTTTTCACAATAAATCATAGGGATTGGTTCTCCCCAATAACGTTGTCTAGAAAATACCCAATCACGTAATTTATAATTTACTTGTTTTTTACCAATGTGATGATCTTCTAAAAAGCTAATTACTTTTTTCTTAGCTTCTACAACTGGTAGATCATCTAAAAATCCGGAATTGATTAATATACCAGTTTCTACATCTGTAAAAGCCTCTTTATCAATATCACATTCCATTGTTTCATGGGCAGGTTTAATAACTTGAACAATTGGTAAATGGAATTTTTTTGCAAATTCATGGTCACGTGTATCGTGTCCAGGTACAGCCATAATCGCACCTGTACCATAAGTGATTAGAACATAATCAGAAATCCAGATAGGAATTTCTTCATTTGTTAATGGATTAATGGCTTTAATTCCTTTTATTTCACAACCAGTTTTTTCTTTATTTAGTTCTGATCTTTCAAAATCAGATTTTAAAGAAGCTTGATGTTTATATTCTTCAATTTCATCCATATTGGTAATTCTATCAGAAAGTTTGTCAATTATATGATGTTCAGGAGCAACAACCATATATGTAGCACCAAATAAAGTATCTGGTCTTGTAGTATAGACTGTTAAAGTTTCATCAGAATCAGCAATTTTAAAAGTAACTTCTGCACCTTCAGAACGACCAATCCAATTTTTTTGTTGTGCTTTAATTTTATCTAAATAATCTACATCATCTAAATCATCAATTAATCTTTGTGCATATTTTGTAATTCTTAACATCCATTGACTTTTTTCTTTTTGAACAACTGGACTTCCACATCTTTCACAAACACCATTGACAACTTCTTCATTAGCAAGTCCTACTTTACAACCTGTACAGAAGTTAATAGGCATTGTTGCTTTATATGCTAATCCATGTTTGTATAATTGAATAAATATCCATTGTGTCCATTTATAATAATTTGGGTCAGTAGTATTAATTTCTCTTGACCAATCAAAAGAAAAACCAATTGATTTTAATTGCTCTCTAAAATGATTTACATTTTTCTCAGTGGTTATCTTTGGATGAATATGATTTTTAATAGCATAATTTTCAGCAGGTAATCCGAAAGCATCAAATCCAATTGGGAATAACACATTATATCCTTGCATTCTTCTCTTTCTTGCAATGATATCTAATGCAGTATAACTTCTAGGGTGTCCTACGTGAAGACCTTGACCTGATGGATATGGAAATTCAATTAATCCAAACCATTTTTTCATAGTGAAGTCATCTTTTGCATTAAATGTTCCTTCAGCATACCATTTATCTTGCCATTTTTTTTCGATTTCTTTAAAGTTATAACTCATGCTTCTAATCCGTCCTTTCAAATGTTTTATAAACCGTATTATATAACAAAAAACTATGAGTTTCAAGAGAAAAAGGCGAATTCATATAGATAATAGATAATCTTGTTACTGTTCAGACCTTCTTTAGCTAAGAGGAATAATATGTTATCATTTTAAGGCTCTCGGCTACCCTTCAATTCCCGTTTAAGAAATTCTAATGTCTAAATCGTAACGATACCCGGAGACAGGACCCTTTACGACTTATATATAAGAATTTCTAAAACGATTCCGGTCGCATTCGAACCTTAAAATGATAACATATTATTCCTCTTAGATGAAGAAAGTCTTAGCAGAAACTAATCTTGAAATCAAAGAAGAAAAATGATAGAATGCATAACGAGGTGAATATCATGATTGATATACTAAGAGCAAAGAAAGTATTTGCAGAATATGTAAAAGCATATGATGCAGAAAATGATAAAATAAAAATGAAAATAGAACATATAGAAAGAGTTTCACAGGTTGCCAAAAAATTGGCAACAAAATTGGAACTTGATGAAGAAGATATAAAATTAGCAGAATTAATAGGTTTACTTCATGATATAGGAAGATTTGAACAAATAAAGAGATTTAATACATTTAATGATAGGAAAAGTGTTAATCATGGAGAATATGGTGTGCATGTGTTATTCAATAAACAAGATGGAATGATTCGAAAATTTATAGAGGATAATCAATATGATCATATTATTAAAAATGCCATTTATTATCATAATAAAGATAAATTAGATATCCCGGATAACTTAACAACTAGGGAATTATTACATATTAAAATCGTGAGAGATAGTGATAAGATTGATATTTTAAACATATTAACATATGCTAAAAAAGAAACTGCTTGGGAAAAAGCAGATTTATCAGATGATCTCATTACTGAAGAAATTTATAACGAATTTATGGAAAATGGAAGAATTGATTATCACAAGAAAAAAACAAGTGCAGATAGTTTAGTAGGACACTTTGCATATATTTTTGACTTTAATTTTCCAGAAAGTATTCAATTTGTAAAACAACAAAATTATGTGGAAAAAATATATAAACGATTTGTATTCCATGATTCAAAAACAATGGAACAATATCAAAAGATATACAATAAAGTTCAAAATTATATGAAAACAATTTTATAAAAGATTGAATGAAAACAATGAGAGGGTTAAAATATTTTCATTAAACCATGCGTTTTATATAAAATATAAGAATGAATAGGAATAAAAATAATATTAAGAAATATTTTATTAGATTTGTACTATTTTCAGAAAGGAAAGAAAAACAAAATTGAGCAAAAAATTAATCATAACAGAAAAGCCATCTGTCGCAATGGAATTTGCAAAAGCATTAAAAATTACAACCAGTAGAAAAAATGGTTACTTAGAATCCAATGATTGGATTATTACATGGTGTGTAGGACATTTAGTTACTATGAGTTATCCAGAAAAATATGATGAAAAATTAAAATTTTGGAGATTAGATACTTTACCATTTATTCCGAAAGAGTGGAAATATGAAATTATACCACAGGTACAAAATCAATTTAACATTGTACAACAATTATTGCAAAGAGAAGATATAGAAGAAATATATAATGCCGGAGACTCTGGAAGAGAAGGAGAATATATACAAAGACTTGTCTTTATGATGGCAAAACCAAATCCAAAAGCAAAAATGAAAAGAGTATGGATAGATTCACAGACAGAAGAAGAAATTTTAAGAGGAATTCGAGAAGCAAAAGATATGTCAGAATATGATAGTTTATCTGATAGTGCTTATTTAAGAGCAAAAGAAGACTACTTAATTGGAATTAATTTTTCTAGGTTATTATCTATCATATTTGGAAGAAGATTGGCACAAAATATTCATGAAGATAGAGCTTCTATTTCTGTAGGAAGAGTCATGACTTGCGTATTAGGAATGGTCGTATCTCGTGAAAGAGAAATTCGAAATTTTGTGAAAACAAAATATTATAAAATTATCGGAGAGTTTGGTGAAGAACAAGCTTCTTTTAAAGCAGATTGGAAAGCAACAGAAAAATCGACTGTATGGGAATCTCCTAAGTTATATAATGAAACAGGATTCAAAAAAGAAAAGGATGCGAAAGAGTTTATTGCAAGTCTAAGTAATAAAAAAGCGGTCATAACAGAATTAAAAAAATCAAAACAAAAAGAAAATGCACCATTATTATTCAACTTAGCAGAAATTCAAAATGAATGTACTAAACGATTTAAAATCAAACCTGATGAGACATTGGAGATTATTCAAAATCTATATGAGAAAAAATTAGTTACCTATCCTAGAACAGATGCGAGAGTATTATCAACAGCAGTTAGCAAAGAAATTAATAAAAATTTAAATGGAATTGCAAAAGGTTGTAAAGACGAAGAAATACAAGGATATATTAAAAAAATGGTAGAAGAAAAGTATTCTACAAATTTAGCAAAAACAAAATATGTCAATGATAGTAAAATCACAGACCACTATGCCATTATTCCAACAGGGCAAGGATATGAAAATTTTAATAATTTACCACAATTACAAAAAGATATTTATTTAGTCATTGTAAAACGTTTCTTAGCCATTTTTTATCCACCAGCAGAATACAATAAGATTCAATTAACGATTGAAGTAGAAATGGACAAAGAGAAAAAAGAAACGTTTACAACAAGTGGAAGAGTATGTATCAATCAAGGATTTTTAGAAATCTTAAAACCAATAGATAAAGAAAATAAAAAGAGGAAATCCACAAATGGTGGGCAAGATGTGGAAAATAAAGAGGAAGAAAACAAGAATGGTGAAAATAAATCAGCAGACTTAGAAATATTAAAAAAATTAAAAAAGGGACAAGAGGTATTGATTAAGAATTTTGAAATTAAAGAAGCAGAAACTTCACCACCAAACAGATATAATTCAGGTTCCATTATTCTAGCGATGGAAAATGCAGGAAAGCTAATAGAAGAAGAGGAATTAAGGGAACAAATAAAAGGTGCAGGAATTGGAACAAGTGCCACAAGAGGAGAAATTATTAAAAAACTAGAAAAGATTAATTATATAGAAATTAGTAATAAAACCCAGATTATTACACCAAGTCAAAAAGGAGAATATATCTATGATATTGTCATGCAATCTATGCCAGATATGTTAAATCCAAAATTGACAGCTAGTTGGGAAAAAGGTTTAGATATGGTGGCAAAAAAAGAAATTGAACCAGAGGAATTTATGACAAAATTAGAGAATTATATCAATAGTAAATTTAACAAACTAGTAGTGAAAATGTAAAAAAATGCAAATAGTCGGCTATATAGCTTAGTTGACTGTTTGCATTAAAAAGTTTAGCTAGATAAATTTTTATTAAAATGTACGAATAAAATTTAAACAATGGTACCACCATTAACATGAATAATTTGACCAGTGACATAGCGAGAATCATCAGAAGCTAAATATAAATAAGCAGGGGCAAGTTCAAAAGGCTGACCTGCTCTTTTTAATGGCGTTTCTGTACCAAAAATAGAAACTTCTTCTGCCGTAAAAGAAGCAGGTATTAGTGGTGTCCAAATAGGACCTGGTGCTACAGCATTTACACGAATTTTGCTATCTGCCAAAGATAAAGCTAATGACTTTGTAAAAACAGTAATGGCACCTTTGGTAGAAGAGTAATCAATTAAATTTTTCTTTCCAGCAAAAGCAGTAATAGAAGAAGTATTAATAATACTAGCATTTGCTTCTAAATAAGGAAGAACGGCCTTTGTTAAATAGAAAAATGAAAAAATATTGGTTTCAAATGTATTTTTTAATTGTTCTGCTGTAATATCTAATATACTATTTTGCGCAAATTGCACACCACAATTATTTACTAAGATATCCACTTTTCCAAAAGTTTTCAGAGTTTCATTAATGACTTGTGTAGAACTTTCTTCTTTTCGTAAATCACATGCAATTAATAAACATTTTCTACCATAATATTCAATAACTTCTTTAGTATAGTTAGCATCTTCATGTTCATTTAAATATACAATGACAATGTCGCAACCTTCTTTTGCAAATAAAACAGCAACTGCTCTACCGATACCACTATCACCACCAGAAATGATAGCAACTTTTCCTTGAAGTTTTCCACTTGGTATATCATTTTGATTATCAAAAATAGGAAGTGGATTCATTTGGTTTTCTATTCCTGGTTGTACGGACTGATGTTGAGGAGGAAAAGTAATAGGTTGTTGTTTACAAACTGTTTCAAAGTTGTAATAGGGAATAAATGGATAATCATTCATAATAACATTCTCCTTTATACAATAGTTTCCATAGTGGTTATTATATGCAGTCCTTTTATATTTATGCCTATAAATAAGTGGGTATATTAAATAATAAAGAAATATATTTACAAAAACTATTTATATTTTCTAAAAAAAGTAGTATAATATAGAAATCAGATTTATGCTTCAAGGAAGGATGCAAGTAGAATGAATACCATATTAGGAGAACTTGGAAAATCTCAAAAATTTGTAACATTGGTAAATCAAATAGAAAAAGAAAAAAGTCCGATAATGCTATCGGGCTTAACTGGCGTGGGAATGGTAGAGTTATTAGCTAGTATTAATGAATATGCGAAAAGACCAATTTTAATTGTTACATACAATGAAATTCAAGCAAAAGAAATTGTAGATAATATAAAAGCATTTATAGATAAGGGAGATATCTTTCCGAAAAAAGAAATTGTAACATATGACTATATTGCAGAAAGTAAAGACTTACCTTATGAAAGAATAGAAGTCTTAAGTAAAATCAAAGAAAAAAGAAATCCAATCATAGTAACAACAATAGAAGCTCTCATGCAAAAATTACCACCAAAAGAAGTACTGTTTAAAAACTTATTACATTTCAAAGTAGGGGAAATCTGTTCATTAGAGGATATAAAGAAAACTTTAGTTAATTTAGGATATGTGAGATGTGACTTAATAGAAGGAAGAGGACAATTTAGTATTAGAGGTGGCATTTTAGATATTTCTGTTTCTGATAAAATAGGTGTGAGAATTGAATTTTGGGGAGATGAAGTAGACTCTATTAGAAATTTTGCCATTGTTAGCCAAAGGTCAATCAATACTTTAGAAAAAGTAGAAATTTACCCAGCACATGAATACATATTAGAACAACCGATAGAACAAGTATGCAAAAATATCAGAAATTTAAGTGTAACTGAAGCTCAAAAAGAAATTGTAGAAGAAGATATAGAGCAAATTATTGGTGGAAACTATATCAGTAAAATTGATAAATATTTTGATTGCTTTTATACAAATTCTTCTACGTTATTAGATTACTTATCAGACAAATATATTATTGCATTAGATGAAGAAAGAAAAATAGAGCAAAGAACAGAAAATATTAAACAAGATAGAAAAAATCTAATCAATGCTTTAGTGGAAAAAGAAAAAATGATTCCACAAAGTTTAGAGGATACGATTGAATATGAAGAAATCGAAGATATTTTAGAAAAGGGAAAAAGAAATCTAATCTATTTAGAAAAACAAGATAGCGTAACCAATAAACAAGCAGAAAAATATGTTTTCGAATATAGAGAAGTCAATTTCTATAAAAGTGAGATTGAAAATTTATTTGAAGAATTAAAAGAAGCCTTAAAGCAAAAAAAGAGTGTATATGTATTAGTTGAGAATAAGGAAAAAGCAAAAAAATTAAAAGAAATATTAGAAAAAGAAGAAATCATTTGTAAGATAGAAGAAAAATTAGACAAGACAATTGTGGTAAAAACAGTAGAAAAAGTCGTTACCATTGGAATTGGAAAGATTACTTCCGGTTTTGAAAATTATGAAATTAATCAATTAGTGATTTCTGCAGATGAATTAATTAGTGGAGAAAAGAGAAAAAGAAAAGCTGTCCATTCTGCTTATACAGAAGGAGAAAAGGTTGTATTTGCTGATTTAAAAATAGGAGATTATGTGGTTCATAAAACCTATGGAATTGGTATCTATATAGGTGTCAATACCATTAAAGCAGATGGAACGATTAAAGACTATATCAAAATCAAATACAAAAATGATGATATCTTGTATGTACCAACAAACCAAATGGACATGATTCGTAAATATGTTGGTGGAGATAAAATTAATCCAAAGATTAATCGATTGGGAAGCAAAGAATGGGAAAATACCAAGACAAGAGTCAAGAAAAATCTAAGAGAAGTGGCAACAGAGTTAATTGAGTTATATGCCAAAAGAGAAAAGTCACAAGGATTTGCTTTTAGTAAAGACACCCCTTGGCAAAATGAATTTGAAGCAAAATTTCCATATCAAGAAACAGATGACCAATTACGTTGTATAGAAGAAGTTAAAAAAGATATGGAATCTAATAGACCAATGGATAGATTATTATGTGGTGATGTTGGATATGGTAAAACAGAAGTAGCCATAAGAGCAGCATTTAAGGCTGTGATGGACCAAAAACAAGTAGCTTATTTAGCACCTACAACAGTCTTAGCAGAACAACAATATCAAGAATTTAAAGAAAGAATGAAAGATTATCCAATTAAAGTAGAAATATTAAACAGATTTAAATCTGCAAAATATCAAAAAGAAGTTATCAAAGGTTTGAAATTAGGAGAAGTCGATGTTGTGGTTGGAACCCATAGAATTCTTAGTAAAGATGTGGAATTTAAGGATTTAGGCTTACTAATTATCGATGAAGAGCACAGATTTGGTGTAAAAGATAAAGAGAAAATTAAACAATACAAAACAAATGTAGATGTGCTAACCATGACAGCAACACCAATTCCAAGAACTTTACACATGTCTATTGTAGGAGTAAGGGATATGTCTGTTATCTATGAACCACCACATAACAGAAGACCTGTCCAAACCTATGTATTAGAATACGATAGAGAAGTCATAAAAGAAGCAATCACAAAAGAATTAGAAAGAGATGGGCAAGTATTTTATATCTTTAATAATGTGGAGAATATCCAAAGAAAAGCGGATGAAATATCAAGACTTGTACCAGAGGCAGAAGTTGCTTATGCACATGGACAAATGTCAGGAAATCAGATTGAAGAAATCATGAATGATTTTATTCAAAAGAAATCCAATGTGTTAGTTTGTACAACCATTTTAGAATCTGGAATCGATATACCAAATGCCAATACCATCATTGTGGAAAATGCAGATAGAATGGGATTAGCACAGTTATATCAAATACGAGGAAGAGTGGGAAGAAGTGATAGGCAAGCCTATGCTTATATTACCTATAAACGAGATAAACTGTTATCAGAAGTGGCAGATAAGAGGTTAAAAGCCATAAAGGAATTTACAGAATTTGGTTCAGGATTTAAAATCGCGATGCGTGATTTAGAAATCAGAGGAGCAGGAAGTTTGCTAGGAGAAATTCAATCAGGACATTTAGAACAAGTAGGATATGATACCTATTGTAACTTGTTAGATGAAGTCATCAAAGAAATGAAAGGAATCGAAGTAAAACCAGAAGTGGATATTCAAATTGACTTAAATGTAACTAGCTATATTCCAGATGACTATATCTCAGATGCTAACCAAAAAATCGAAATTTATCAAGATATTGCACTATGTAAAAATGAAGAAGATATTCAAAACATCATTGATGAAATTATTGATAGATTTGGTAATATGCCAGCAGAATTAGAAAACTTAATTGACATTGCAAGAATTAAATATTTAGCAAAAGCGTTAAATATATCCAAAATTGCAAGTAAGAAAACAGCTGTTGTATTTACATTTGAAGAAAGCCAATTTCCATATGATGTCGCACAACTTGTAAAGGAATATGGAAATAGATTAAAATTTTCAGCAGGCATTAAACCTATGATTACATTAGAGATTGGTACAGATAATGAAATGAAAATTTTAAATGATGTGACAGAATTTTTGAAGACATTAACGAAATACAAAAAAGAAGAGGATAAAGAAGTTATTGATGATAAGAAATCATAATAAAGAATAGTTAAAATTTAAAACTCCAAATTATTAGATGAAAAGAACTAATAATTTGGAGTTTTTAAATTTTCAGCCAAAAGATTGATACTTTTGGCTGGATTACATTACTATGCAGTATCCAAGATACTGGATCACAATGTAATAATATTATGTACAATTAGTTATATTTTATAACAAAAAAACGATAGTCTTAACGACTATCGGATTAAAATGATTGCGTTGCTTTCGCAACGGATCACAATGTATTTCTAAACTCATTATATCATATTTAACATAAAAGTCAAATGTTTTTTTGTGAATTATTGCCATTTAGTCATACAATAATATTTTTGCATAGCAGAATTAATTTTATTCCAATCATTTAAAGTGATTTTAACTAATTTTCCTTTTATTCTAAAAGGTGTGAGAATTCTTAGTTTGCTAACATTTCTTAATTGTTCGATTAAGACTGTTGAAGATTGATTTTCTAAATCTATATGATACCATCTCGTATCATTTATCCTTTCAGAAGTTAAAGGTAATACTGTACAAATAGAAGATTCTTTTTTGGTTTTAGCAATTAAGACTGGTCTAATCTTATTTTGTTCACTACCTATGTTAATTCCTAAATTGCACCAATAAATAAAATTATTTATAATAGAAAAAGGTGGCATTTCTTTAGTAAATTTAATTTTCGCTTTATCTTTCGTCCATATAGCATATTCAAGAGCTAAATATGAATTGATGCTTTGCAATATAATTCTTGTATCATCAAACTGTTGATTGATTTTAATATTCATGGACATCACCTCGTTTTTAAAGTATAACACATTTTAAATTAAAAATAAACAAAAGTTCGTATATTTTTTAAAATTATATGTATGCATATTGCTAAAATTGAAAAAAAGTTATAAAATACAATCATACAAAAAAGTATGGTTGTTTTTTATTTTACAGGGATTATATATGCAATCATATTTATATACTATAAAAATATCAATATAATAAACAAAGAAAGAGGGAAAAACATGGAAAAATCAAAAGTATACTTTACAGATTTTAGAGCAAGACCAGGATATAATTTATTACAAAAATTAGAAAAATTAATGAAAAAAGCAGGAATTGAAAATATTGATTTTCAAAATAAATATGTAGCCATCAAAATTCACTTTGGTGAACCAGGAAACTTAGCATATTTAAGACCAAACTATGCAAAAGTGGTTGCAGATGTTGTAAAAGAATTAGGAGGAAAACCATTTTTAACAGATTGCAATACGTTATATGTTGGAGGAAGAAAGAATGCATTGGACCATTTAGATGCAGCATATGTAAATGGATTTAGTCCATTTTCAACAGGATGTCATGTGATTATTGCAGATGGACTAAAAGGAACAGATGAAGCCTATGTAGACATTAATCAAGAATATGTAAAAACAGCAAAAATAGGAAGGGCTATTATGGACGCTGATATTGTCATATCTTTAAACCATTTCAAAGGACATGAAGGAACTGGATTTGGTGGAGCTATTAAAAATATTGGAATGGGTTGTGGTTCAAGAGCTGGAAAAATGGAAATGCATAGTAGTGGAAAACCAGTAGTGATTTCAGAAAATTGCAAAAAGTGTAAACAATGTATCAAAATTTGTGCACATGGTGCGATTTCCTATAATGAAGAAGGAAAAGCAGTGATAGATCATAATAAATGTGTTGGCTGTGGTAGATGTATTGGAATTTGTAATTTTGATGCAATCGAATCACCAAATGATGAAGCAGCAGACATTTTAAATAAAAAGATGGCAGAATATGCATTAGCAGTTGTAAAAGATAGACCACAATTCCACATTAGTTTAATTTGTGATGTTTCACCAAACTGTGATTGCCATGCAGAAAATGATGCACCAATTGTTCCAAATATTGGTATGTTAGCTTCATTTGACATGGTAGCACTAGATAAAGCTTGTGCAGATTTGGTTAATAAACAAGAAGTATTTCAAAATAGCGCATTAGGAGAAAATATAAAGAAAAAAGTAGAAGGACATGACCATTTCCATATCAATCATCCAGATACGAATTGGGAAAGTCAAATTGAACATGGAGAAAAAATTGGATTAGGAAGTTCTGAATATGAATTGATTGAAATGAAATAGAAATATAATAAAATTTATAAAAATGGAAATTATATTTATTAAAGAGCAAAAAAACACATTTCCTTGATTTTACCGTATAGGATGTGTTATAAAACTGGAGGCATTTATGCAAGTAATATCGAGTAAAGATAATGAATTTATCAAACATATCAAAAAATTAAAAGACAAAAAATATAGAGACTTGAACAATGAATATATCATTGAAGGTATCAAAATTATAGAAGAGGCTATCAATGAAAAAGCAAATATCAAACAAGTCGTTATTTGTGATGATTGCGAAAAAACATCCAATATTCCTAAAGATTTAATGTATGAGATAGCAAAACAAGAATGTGTATATGTAACAAGTAAATTATTTGAAAGTTTAACAGATGTTACAAATCCACAAGGCATATTAGCTGTTGTAGAAAAAAATGCAATGAAGTCAGCAGTTGCTGGTAGTGAAGAAATGGATTATAACCAAGACATCATAGTAGCCTTAGATGATATTCAAGACCCAGGAAATTTAGGAACCATTTTAAGGACAGTAGATAGTATAGGACTTAGTCAAATATTGGTATCAAAAGGAACAGCAGATGGATATAATCCAAAAGTTGTAAGGTCAACAATGGGAGCTATATTTCGAGTAAAAATCATAGAATGTGAAGACTTAGAAAAGACATTAAAAGAAATCAAAAAACACAAATTTGAAATTGTTGTCACATCATTACAAACGGAAAATAGTATCTATGATATCGATTACAAGAAAAAAGTCATTGTCATTGGAAATGAAGCAAATGGAGTAGAAGAAAAAATACAAAAACTAGCAGATAAAAAAGTAAAAATACCAATGCTTGGAAAAACAGAAAGCTTAAATGCCTCTGTTGCAACAGGTATCATATTATATGAATATGTCAGACAAAAAAAGAAATGATAAAGTTGCCAAAGGGGACGTGTTAAAATGGCAACATTGATTTTATGTAATAAATGATTTGTTTTAATGAAAGAATATGTTGCCATTTTAACACGTCCCCTTTGGCAACATAGAAGGAGAAGTGAAAATGAAATTACATGTTGTATTAGTTGAACCAGAAATACCTCAAAATACAGGAAATATTGCAAGAACTTGTGCTGCGATTGGGGCTAAATTGCATTTGGTACATCCTTTGGGATTTAGCATTTCAGAAAAAGCAGTCAAAAGAGCAGGATTAGATTACTGGGACAAGCTAGATATAGAAGAACATATATCTTTTAAAGAATTTTTAAATACATATAAACCAGAAGAACATAATATGTTTTTTGTAACAACAAAGGGGAAACATGTGTATTCTGAACCAGATTTTAAAAATATGGAAGAAATTTTTGTGTTATTTGGAAAAGAAACAAAAGGGTTACCAGAAGATGTTTTACAAAAATATATAGATAAAACGATTCGAATTCCTATGAGACCAACTTTAAGGTCATTAAATTTATCAAATTCAGTGGCAATTGTTGTATATGATATTTGTAGACAAAAACATTTTGAAGGATTAGAAGAAATTAGTAGTTATTTTGATTAAATTTCTTTCGAACCGTTAGTGAGAGTATGATACAACTATTAAGTTCTTCAATAAAAATATAAAAAGGGATTGAAAAATTTTTTAATACACTATATAATAAGCTAAAACACATAAGATGAAGGAGAAAACAAATGAATACATTTCGATTTGTGCCAGAAGGTTGGAATGAAGAGGTTGAAAATTTAAATTTACAAAAGATACAAGAATATAAAAAAGAGAATAAAGTTGTTCAAGGAATTGTACAAAGTTGTGATGAAAAATATAATTTACATATTCATTTAGGTAATAAAATAGAGGGAATTATCCCAAGATGTGAGGTAGAAGATATTCAAGAAGGATTACCAGATGAAAGATTATGTACAGGAAAAGTACATAAATATGTTCAATTTAAGATAGGTAATATTGAAAATGATAATACAGTGCTATTATCTAGAAAAAGTGTACAACAGGAAGCTTTACAATATATAAAAAAAGATATGCAAGTTGGACAACATGTGATTGGAATTGTAAAAAACATTAGACCATATGGAGCCTTTATAGAAATAGGAGGAGGTATTGTTGGTCTAGCACATATAGAAGATTTGTCTGTTGCAAGAATAAAAACACCATATGAAAGGCTAAAAATTGGACAAAAAGTAAATGTTGTGATAAAATCTATAGATAGATATACAGGAAAAGTGAATTTGTCATACAAAGAAACACTAGGAACGTGGGAAGAGAATGCTGAAAAATTTTCTACAGGGATGAAGGTAAAAGGCATTATCAGAGAAACTGAGAAAAATAAGAATGGTATATTTATAGAACTAACACCGAACTTAGTAGGAATGGCAGAATATACTGAAGGATATGAATATGGACAAAAAGTCAATGTATATATCAAAAAAATAGATAAAGAAAAGAAAAAAGTCAAATTGTTGATTGAACAATAATGTGGTTTATTATTAAAAAATATAGATAATTCTAAATTTATAAGGGGGAAAACAAAAATGGTAGAAGATAATGAAATCAAGGCACAAGTATCTCCATTTGCTATCAGAGAAGGTGAAATTAAAACTTTCGATGGAAAAGATGGGTATGTGTCAATGAATCAAATCGTACATAAGATTAATATTGGACATATTAATGAAATCCATTTTGCAATTTTAGACTTAGTAAATGAATTTGAATTTATTACATCAAGACAGTTATATCAAATGTTAGAAATCAAAGGAATTGATCCTAAGTCACAAGACAAATTAAATAACAAGCTAGATCAACTAGTTAAATCTAAAATTTTAACAAGATATTACTTTACTTCTGATGAGGGTAAAGGAATTTATAGAATTTACTGCTTAGAGAAGATGGGAAAATATTTATTAAATTCTAAGGAAATTGATTGTAAATGGCAACCATCTGATAATACAAAACCAGTACCAATGATTAAAAAGAGATTAGCTGGAAATCAAACATTAATTGCTTACTTAAGAAAAGTAAAAGCATTTGATAGTTATATTGTAAAACCAGCCATTACTGCAAAAGTATCAGGAAAGCTATTTAAAGCAAGTGGTGGAGCTGTTAAACTTACGAAAAATGGAAAATCAATTCAATTTGTTTTTGAAGTTATCAGAAGAGAACCTGACTGGGAGAAAAAATTAGTTGAAAGAATGAGATTATATAAAGAATTCTATGAAAACTATGTTCCAGGAGATTCTGGATTTGCAGCAATGCCACAATTGATATTAATTTGTGAGGATGAAAAACATATGGCAGAATCCTTCAAAGAAATTGTAAAAAATAAATTAGAAATTCCACAAATCAAATTATATTTTACAACGGATTTAAGACAAAATAAAGAAACACTAGAGGATACATTAGTAGATTTTAAATTAGTAGATGGAAAATATAAAATGGAAAATGTAGAATTAAAATTATTAGGAATGTAACAAAAAAGGGAAATTGGGGACGGACTCATTTTTCCCTTTTTAATATTATAAAAATTTTAAAAATATAGAATATAAAGTCATTACACGATTTTGTATAAGCTAAATTTTCACAGAAATTCTAAAAGGAAAAAATGCGCCTCTTTCATTCAGGCCCAATCCAGTGATATATTCATTTCGCATAATATGTCGAATGTGATTGGAGT
>CALXKE010000036.1 GCA_944388805.1 uncultured Clostridia bacterium
GATTGTGAAGGAGAATTTGTTTTTGGTCCTTTATGTCCAGGAAAACAATATGCTATTCAAATTTGGGTAAATGATACGAAAAAAATTAAAATTTGTGCTAAATGTCATCATGAAGGAAAATGTTTAAAAGGTGATAAACATGAAAAATGTGATTGTTATTTAGAATCTGATAAATGCAAAGATAAAGACAAAAAAGATGAAAAATGTGATGACAAATATGATGAAAAATGTAATAAAAAATGTGATGAAAAATACAATGATAAATATGATGACAAACATGAGGATAAATGTTTTAAAAAATGCGATGAAAAACATGATGATAAAAAACCAGGTTACTATGACAGACCATGTTGTTGTGACAAATCAAATTACTAGTATCTAAATTTGTCATTAAAAGTCAAAAATCCAACTTTTATTTAAGTTGGATTTTTTGACTTTTGATAATATTTACAAATATTTCTTTACATTTTTTATTTATATTTTAAAAATTCTTATACAATTCCCATCTTTTTTATCATATTTCTTCCCTTTTTCATCATTTTTCTTTTGGTACTTTTTCCCATTTCTGTATACATCATAGCTGCTCCTGTTACTAATAGTCCTCCTATGACAACACCTTTTACAAATTTCATATTCATCATCCTCTCTAAAATCTTATTTTTAACTTTCTTTGTTTTTAGTATCTCGTATTTTTTGTTTTTTATACCATTTTATAATGGTATATATTTCATGAATGGCAATAATTGCTAAAAATATGCCAAAACATTTTCTTAATAGATTCACATCAATATTAATGGATATATTAGCACCAATAATCGCACCTAATATTCCAAATACAGAAATCAATACAGCACTTTGCAAAGCAATGTTTTTATTTTTTAGATTGATAATAATGGCTATTATGGATGTAGGAATAAAAAAAATCAGATTCGTCGCTTGTGCAATATGTTGTTCTATTCCCAGCATATATACAAGAAGAAAGATTAATATGGTTCCTCCTCCCATTCCTGTTCCACTAATAATTCCTGATAGTATACCTATTAAAATTTCTATCATATTTTCCTCTTACTGAAAAATCATTTTATAGGAAGCATATATTAAAAAAATAGTAAATGCCATTTTCAAATATTGAACTGGTATTTTTTTTAGCACTTTTGCCCCTATATATCCTCCTATCATTCCACCAATGGCACAAAGTATAGAAATGTTCCAATCTATATAATTCCCTTTATAATAGAAAAATCCACTTGTGATAACCATTGGTAATATGCAAAATATAGAGGTTCCTCTTGCTTTTTTATCTTCCATATTCAATAAATATATCAATGCTGGAACCACAATCATTCCTCCTCCTGTTGAAAACAGTCCACTAACAATTCCAGCCAATATTCCTATTATGATTTTTCTTGCTATATTTTTCATATTTTCTATTTTTTACAATTTTTTATTTTTTATGCATTTACTTTTTGTTTTTTTCTTCTTAAAATAAAGTATTACATATTTATTTTCGCTTTAATTCCAAATAAACTTAAAGTTTCATATGATTTATTGTACAGAAAAATCTTTTTTATTATAACATAAATTTTTTATCATCTCACTCTTGTTCTTCTGACTCTTGAAAAAGAGTTTCTGCTAATTGTGTGATTCTTTTATCACATTTTAGCATTTGTGCAATAATTTCTTTTCTCAGTGCCTCTTCTTCTACATTTTCCACTAAATCCAAAAATTTTTGCAATTCAAATAAGTATATTGCATCTTGATTTTTCCATTGACTTTTTTTTGCATTTTGTTCATTATTTCCATCTCTTGGCATTTTATCCTCCTATTGTTATATTTCTATCTATATTTTCCATATCTTGATATCATATACTAAAAAAGCATAAAGATGACAGTTTTTTTATAAAATGTCATCTTTACTATATAACTCTCTATTCTATTCTTATAAATCAATATTTTCATCTTTTATATAATATTTTGTTCCTACCATTTCATCTGGTAAATATTGTTGTTCTACATAGTGTCCAGGAAAATCATGTGGATATAAATAACCATTGCTATATCCCAAATTTTTCATATCTTCAATTGGTGCATTTCTTAAATGCATTGGTACTTCGCCTGTTTCCTTATTTTTCACATCTTCTAAAGCTTTATTAATAGCTAAATAACTTGCATTTGATTTTTTCGATAAGGCAACATATATGGCTGCTTCTGATAAAATAATTCTTGCTTCAGGCATTCCTACCATATGAACAGCTTGCATAGCAGAATTTGCAACAACTAAAGCTTGTGGGTTTGCCAATCCTACATCTTCTGAAGCACAGATAACAATTCTCCTTGCCAAAAACATCGGATCTTCTCCCCCATTTAAAGCTCTTGCTAAATAAAATACAACTGCATCAGGGTCAGAACCTCTCATAGATTTAATAAATGCACTGATATTGTCATAATGAGATTCTCCATTTTTATCAAATATGGCTTTTCTATCCTGTACACTATTTTTAATAATTTCATCTGTAATATGTATATATCCGTCTGCATCCATATTTGTCGTTAATACAGCAACTTCTAATCCATTTAAAGCTGTTCTCACATCTCCATTTGCAATGACTGCTAATTTTTTTAGCGTTTCATCTTCGATTTTGATATTATATTCTCCCAATCCATCTTCTCTTGTAAGCGCATTTTTTAAGATTGTAAAAATATTCTCTGTTGTTAATGGTTCTAATTTGATAACCATTGACCTAGAAATCAAAGCCTTATTGACTTCAAAATATGGATTTTCTGTCGTTGCCCCAATGAGAATCACTGTTCCATTTTCCACATAAGGAAGTAACGCATCTTGTTGCAACTTATTAAATCTATGAATCTCATCAATAAACAAAATGCTTTTTCCTGCTGGATTAATCATAAAATTTTTTGTTTCTTCTACAACTCTTTTAATATCTGCTACTCCAGCAGTAACTGCATTGATTTTATAAAATTTATATTTTGTGGTTTCACTAATGACTCTTGCTAATGAGGTTTTTCCACAGCCAGGAGGTCCAAATAAAATAATACTAGATAGTCTATCTGCTTTTATCGTTCTATATAATATTTTATCTTTTCCTAAAACATGTTCTTGTCCAACATATTCTTCTAGAGTTCTTGGTCTCATTCTAAATGCTAATGGTTCATTACTATTCATCTTTGTTTTCCTTTCCTTCCCTATCCATTGAAGCAATTCCATATGATACATAGAAAAAATTACTTTTTCCTATATGATAACATATGATTTAATTTGCTAGAACTGCTAATCCTTTCCTAATCAAATCTTCTGTTGTTAAATTGGTTTTATCGATTTTCATAAATGCTTTTTCAATCTCTTTTTTGTTATATCCTAAAACTTGTAGAGCTGCTATTGCCTCTTGTACTTTGTTATCATCTTCAATCATTTGTTTTACTTTTATACTTGTTTCACTGATGTCTTTATTATTCTTTGAAGCATTTTCTAATTCTTGGATTTGTTGTTCTTTTTTGATTTTATCTTTCAATTCTAAAATAATTCTCTTGGCAGATTTAGGACCGATTCCTGGAATGGATGTTAATACATTGACATCTTCTGATACAATGGCTAATACAAATTCTGAAGGTGTACATACAGCAAGCATGGCCAATGCTGTTTTTGCGCCTACACCACTGACTGATAATAATAACTCAAACATTCTCAATTCTTCATTAGAATTAAAACCATATATGCTAATATCATCTTCTCTCACTCTATAATAGGTATATACTTTTACTTGATCTCCTATGTTTCCTAATTTCTCCATTCCAATACTTGACATGAATACTTTATATCCCAATCCTCCTACATCAATGACCACATATTCTGTCATTTTCATTTCTAATGTTCCTTTTATATATGCTAACATATCTTTTTTCCTTCCTTTTTAAAAGGGAAATTGGGGACGGACTCATTTTTCCCTTTTTCTTTAAATTTTAACTATATTTTTATACTATACAAAAAGGGAAAAATGAGTCCGTCCCCAATTTCCCTTTTTGCATTTTTCCTTGGGTACCTTTATGTATCGTAAAAATAAGTAGCTTCTAAGTCTGCTTCATGTGTTAATAATGCTATTGGATATTTTGTGTAAGATGCACCTATGGCATTATATAATTCTTTTGGCTCTGTATATCCCATATGCCAACGAATAGCATACTTTTCTTCTGGTGTTAATTTCATATATTCTGTAATCATCATGACAGATTTTTCTCCATGTCCATATGGAATGGTATCTTCAATCGTATAATATGGTACTTTCTCCCATACACCTAATGCATTTTTCGCATTTCTATAATCGACTTTGTAAAAATTAGTTTTACAAATGTCATGCAATAATCCAATGATGATAATGGATTCTTCTGGTACGGTTACACCTTTTATATTGTGCTCTACTTTATGTTTTAAAATTTCATATACTTTTAAACTATGCTCTACTAGACCTCCTTCATGGTCTCCATGAAATCTCGTACTTGCTGGTGCTTTAAAAAAATCTGATTTTTCTAAAAAATTGATAATATCTTCTATTCCTTCTCGATTGACTGTTCTTAATAAATTTAAAAATTCTTCTTTCATTTTTTACTTCATTCCTCTCCACATTTATCATTTTTCGTATACAATAATGTTAAGCTTCTCATATTCGTTAACACATGCTTTTCTTATTCTTTCACATTATATAAATTCTATTTTAAAAAGTCAATATCTTTTCGAACTTTAGTTTGTGTTTACATCAATGTAAAATATTGTTGCTTTTTGTAAAAAAAGTACTATTTTTCTATAATAAATTAATATTTTCATAAAATAATATTTTCACTTATAATAAATCATGTTACTTTTTGACTAGATATTTGTAAAAACAAATATCTGAAATCTTGTACCTAGTTATTGAATATTTAATTTTTTCTTTTTACTAGGTACACAATAAAGCAAAATAAATAGGATTTATTTTAGGAGGTAGTAATTATGCGGAAACATCTTAAAAAATTAATAGCTGCTTTATTAACTTTGACTATGTGTTTTACAATTTCAATATCCTCTGCTTTTGCTCAGGAAAACAAGAATGTAGAACCAAGTACTGAGACCGCTGTGGCTAGGGGTGCTGGCTATGGAAGTGTGATTTATCCTGGTAAATCGACTGTTACCATAAACAGAGGCTATGTTGATACTGTGAGTTACACTGGTACATATGGATTATTCGGCAGTTCCGGTGTCGTCGTTTTAAGATTCACAAATGTTTCTAATGGTGATTTAAGGAGTTGGACATTCATATGTGATAATTCATATCGTGTAGAGAAATTAAATTATCAAATTCCGGCTGGAACTTACAATATTTCATTGCAAGCTAGCACTGTAAAAAATCTTGTAGATTTAAAAATTAATTTCAGTTAAATTATTAATACTGTGACTACTAATATTCAAAGTTAACCTTTAGTTAATCCTTAATCCTATTATTTTTGCTTTAAGGAGGTTTCCATTGGATTCCTCCTTAAAAAATTTTTATTTAAAATTTCATAATATTGTTTAAAAACATTGACATTTTTACAATAATATATAATTATATATTATATAAATGAAAGGAGATGTTCATATGAAGAAAAAAATACTAACTATTATTATCATTATCATTGTTATTCTTATCGCTTTATTTTTAATTAATTTAGGCAGAAACTATTTTATTTTAAGAAAGATTTGTGATAGCAATACAGATTTTAAAATGACTTTAAATAACTATTATTACGAGGAAAATACAGAATATGCAAGTACACTTTCACCTACACAAAATATACTTTATGCTTATAATGGTACATATCTTTTAAAAATATATGATGATGGTAATCCTTATGTAACTAATTGGTATAACTCTAGTACAGATGAATCTGTATCATTTGATGAAAATGGTTCTGTGGATAACGATCTTACAAACCTTACAGAATATTATAAAAATGTTCTATTAAACGGTTTTGAAGATGATAATACAGTCATCAGTTCTATCTTATCTCAAAATTTGTTCACACCTTTTTCTGTAAAAGATAATTGTTATATTATCAACTTTAATGATTCCACAGTATCTATTAATACAAACACCTGCTTAATTGAAAAAAGAGTTTCTGGTAATACAACAAAAACTTATGAAATTGAAAAAGATTCTGTAACTAATGAAGACGTACAAAAGCCTGATAGTTTATAAAAATTAAGAAGAACTTATTTTAGAATGTTGTTCTATTCTATTCTATTCAAGTTCTTCTTATATGTTATCTTTCTAACTCTTTTCGTGATTTTTCGATTGCTTTTGAACATTCATTTATTTGAGCAATTTCTTTATCAGAATATACTTTTTCTGGTTTTCCATCACATACATATTTTAACACTCTTTTTACCCAACTGTTTTTTTCATTTCCTTTTCTATCATAGCTAGCAGAATGATGCGTAACTTTTGTAATAATTTCTGGTTGATCTCTTGCTAATTTCCTTAATTTTGTTATATTAAATCTTTTACCTTTAATGAGTTCTGGTTCTAATTTTTCATATTCTTCTATTGCTAAACCAAATGTTGATGTATTATTTCCTGGTTCTACTTCCCCATACTTTTTTCCATACAACTTTTCTATAATGGCTTTTTGTGTGTTGTGTAATTTAACAATTAAATACCCACCTACATATTTTCTACTATAATTTTTATCTAATAACGCCAATAGTTTCCATCTCTGATATGGATCTGTTACTGTATTTTTACCACCTGTTACTTCCTCTTCTTCCTCTATTTTCTTTCTGGTTGTTGTGTTTTCTCCTTTTATATCTGATGCATATGCAGAAATATAGTGTTCTACTAATTGTTCTCTTTTTTGGATATTATCACCATATGTTGTATATATCAATATTAATTTTTCTGTTTCGTCCATATCTTGATTTTGTAATATTTCTTCTATACTTGCATTTTCTTTTTCAGATTCAAAATACGTTCTTGCATCATTGGTTCTCAAATCTCCTTGAAGAAGTAATTTTTTTACTAAGTCATTTCCTCCATATTGCAACACGGTTTCTAATGTTAATAAATTATCTATATATAATGCTATGATATCTTCTTGTGTAACCTCTGTCATATGTTCTAATATTTTTTTGTCTGATTCAAGCTTTTCACTTTCTTCTAAATTGGTTCTTTCTAGTGTTTGATACAATAAACTATATCTTTTGTATTTCATAGTTGTATCTAAGTTCGTATTTTTGCGTTTCTTTTCCTTTTTAGCATTTTGATATAAATTTGCTAATTCTTTCTCATTTAATTCTAAATTAATTTTTTCTTCATCTGGTAAATTCTCATTAATTCTTTGGATTGTATCTAAGTTCATTCTATCATTTATATATAAGTCTAATATATCTCTTGGTTTCAAAATCCCTTGTTGAAAATATTGATAAATTTGTTCTTCTTCTAATAATATTGGGTATTTTATAATTGCTTCTCTTATATCTTTTTCATGAAGTTTTCCCTGTTCAAATGCTTCTATTACTAATTCTTTATCTCCATAACTTTCAAGAACATCCATACTAATCACATAATCACTATATAAATTCGTTAACATTTCGTCACTTAAGTCATCTTCTAGTAAAAGTATAATATCGTCTCTATTTTGCATTCCTAACGCATTGTGCAATGTTATTAAATCTTTATATTTTTGTCTTTTTTCTTGCATTTCTTGTTTTTGTTCTTCAGTTTGATTTTCTGTGTTGTATATTTCTTTATATAAATTTGCTATTTCTTGAATATCATAAAGTTCTTCTATTCTTCCCTGTATTGTTTCACCTTTTCCATTATCTATATAATTTGCAACTATTTGTAATCTTTCATCTGGTGTTAGTAATTCCCATGTTTCTTCATCATTTACATTCCTCTCTCTCGTGTCTTTAAATTTCTGTTGTCTAATTTTTTCTTTAATTTCTTCTATATTCAAATTTTTTTGTTTTGCATAACTTTCAACCTTTTTCAAACTAAAAGCACCACATTGATATAATCCTACTAAAGTATCTTCTGATACAGGATGCTCCATAGCAATTGTATATATATTCGCATTACTTAATTTTTTTCTTTGTGCTAGATATAGCAAATTTTCTTCCTTTTGTGCCAACTTCCTTAATTGGTCTTTTGAACAATATTCTTCATATCCATTGGTTTCTTTTAATAAAATTTCTCCTGATTCTATCTGCTCTTTTGTATAATATTCCTGATTTTCTGCCTTATACTGAGAAAGGAATTTTTCCATGTCTCTAATTCCATAAAAATGTTTTTCACCTAATTTTATTTTTTCTTTCTTATCTATCGTTTTTACAATTTCTTGTAAAGCATTTAAAAATCTTTCTTCATCTTTTGCTAATTCTTTTCTTTCTTCTAATTTTTGATTTAACCTATGAGCATGATATAACACATATTTATCTGTATTTATATGTGACTTAAACATTTCTAAAAATTCTCTTAAATTCTCGTTCAATATTTCATTGTCTGCTAATTCAATCGTTTTTCCAAAATTTTTATCTCGCAATAGTTCATTAGTTTCTTCTAAAGAATATCCTTGTTTTATCAAAGTGCTACCAACCAAACTCTTAGCCATCGTTACCCCATAAAACTCATCTTCTAATGCTTCTCTTAAGGCTGATTCTAACTCTTTGTTTTCTATGTTTGGTAATATTGTTTTTATTTTATCAAACTTTTCATTTTCTACTTTTATATCTTGTCCATATATCGTCATTTTAGAATCTATTAGCGAAAAACCTTTTTTTCCTTCTTTTTCAGCGTCTATAAATACTTTAATAATTTCTTCTGGCTTTATATATCTTTTTGCAAATGTAATTGCTTTTTCTACTTCTTTTCTATTATCTTCTTCTAATTTTTTAGATACCCCTATATATCTTGTTGATAAATCTTGTAATTTGTAAATCACTAAAACTAATAATTTTTTAAAGTCAATATATTCTGCGTTTTCTAAAAGATATTCTTCGATTGTTCGCCTCGTTTTTACTTTTGCATGTTTATTAAATACATATGATACCTCTTCTATACCTATTGTTACATTTACATTTTTCAATAAATTTTCTATTTCTCTTCTTGTTGCCATATTTTTATCTCTCTCCTATCTTTGTTCTAATTACTCTTTCCTCTAAATCTGTTAAAATATTTTTATTAATATAAATATCTATATTTTCTTTCTCTTTTAATTCTTGTATTTTATCCATATCAACCTTTTGCTTTGTCAAAATTAATGCATATTCTCCTTCATTATCTGCTTTTAATTGTTCTATCGCATCTTCTATATCCTCTGCATCATATATCTCTATTTCAATAAAATTTTCATCACAAAATTGTATAATGTCTTGTTGGATTTCTTCAAATTCTTCATCATCTATATATAAAGCTACATTATATATTGGTGTATATACTACATTTGGAACTTTTGCTTTCAATAGTTTTGAATATTGTGCTTTATCTTGCAAAACAATAATTCTTATATTTTTTTGATTTTTTAATGCTTCTATATCTAGATTTCTGATAATAGCAATATGTATATTTATTTTTAATTCTTTTAATACTTCTTCTATAATTTTTACAATGACACTATTCGTTCCTAGCATGGTTTCATTCACACATATCTCTAAATTGGTATCACTAAAAATTGCTTTAATCGCTAAAATATATGTCATATATGGATTTCCATTATGTGTTACCATGACATTTTTATCTATAAATTCTCCTATATCTTTATCTTTTAGATTTTCAGTAATTTGTATAAATCTATTGATATTTATTTTCATTTTATAATGGTTTTTATCTATTTGATTTGCTTTATAAATGTTTTTTTCTTCTTCTTTTATTCTTTTTATAAGTTTATTTAGTAAGTTTTCTTTTTTGCTTTTTTCCATTTTCTCTTCACCCATTTTATTATATCTTTTACGTAGATTTTTTTCAATTGTATTGTTCTATTTTTTTATTGGTTACGACACAAAAGGGTACCTATTCAGTGGTATAAAATTTCTAATTAAGAGTTCTTGTATATTTATTTTTCATAAATGACGAATGTGATTGAAGTGCTTGTAGCTTTTCTTGCTATAAAAGAAATGAGGAAGCGGGAATAGCGAGAGGCTCGTTTCTTTTGTAGTTAGAAAGGCTAGAGCATGTATTGAACCGAGGAATTTATGAAAAATAAATATACAAGAACTCGTTTAATATCAAATATCTTTACTACTGAATAGTTACACAAAAGGTGTAAAAAAAAATCAGAAAAACAATTAGAAATCTTACCTTCTAATTGTTTTTCTTTGCTTTATTTTATATTCCAATTTTTGATTCTTTCAACTGCTTTTACTGTATTTTCTTTTGTTCCAAAAGCAGTTAATCTAAAGTATCCTTCTCCATGAGGTCCAAATCCACTTCCTGGAGTTCCTACAACATTTACCTCTTCTAATAATTTATCAAAGAATTCCCATGAAGTCATTCCTTCCGGTACTTTCAACCAAATATATGGTGAATTCACAGCTCCATACACTGTAAATCCTGCTTCTTCTAATCCATTTTTGATAATTTTTGCATTTTCTTTATAATATTGAATATTTTCTTGTATTTGTTTTCTTCCTTCTGTTGTATAGGTAGCTTCTGCAGCTCTTTGTACAATATATGACACTCCATTAAATTTTGTACAAGTTCTTCTATTCCAAAGTTTGTTTAAATTAACTGCTTCTCCATTTTTTGTATATCCTTTTACTGTTTTAGGAATCACTACATAAGCACATCTAACACCTGTAAATCCTGCTGTTTTTGAATAGCTTTTAAATTCAATGGCCACATCTTTTGCCCCTTCTACTTCAAAAATACTATGTGGTACATTTTCTTCCTCTATAAATGCTTCATATGCTGCATCATATAATATGATACTGTTATTTTCTTGTGCATAATCTACCCAAACTTTTAAATCTTCTTTGGTTAATACTGTTCCTGTTGGATTGTTTGGAAAACATAGATAAATCATATCTACTTTCTCTTTTGGCAATGCTGGTTTGAAATCATTTTCAGCTGTTACTGGTAAATAGACAATATTTTCATATGTTCCTGTTTTCTCATTATATTTTCCGCTTCTACCTGACATAACATTTGTATCTAAATACACTGGATATACAGGGTCTGTAATCGCAACTTTATTATCTTGTGCAAATATGTCGACAATATTACCACAATCACATTTTGCACCATCTGATACAAATACCTCGTCTGGTTCTATGTCAACTCCTCTTGCTTTATAGTCATGTTCTACAATCGCATTTCTTAAAAATTCATATCCTTGTTCTGGTCCATATCCTTTAAATCCTTCTGATGTTCCGATTTCATCAACTGCTTTATGCATGGCTTCTAAGCATGCTGGTACAATTGGTTTTGTAACATCTCCTATTCCTAATTTGATAACTTCTTTATCTGGATTATTTTTTGTGTATTCTGCTACTTTTTTTGCTACTGTAGAAAACAAATAGCTTTCTTGTAAGTTTAAAAAATTTTCATTAATTTTACTCATATTATCAATTCCTTTCCTAAGCATAAATCTGGTTGGAAAATTTGTAATTATTTTTCAACCTTTTCATTCCTTTATTTTACTCTTTTGGCATATCTATCAATTCACCTTCAAAAACAGTCACTGCCGGTCCTGTCATATATACATGATTATCTTCTTTGTTCCACTCAATCTCTAAGATTCCACCTAATAATTCCACGTTTACTTTATTTTCTGTTAAACCATTTAAACAACATGCTACAACTGATGCACAAGCACCTGTACCACAAGCTAATGTTTCTCCTGCACCTCTTTCCCAAACTCTCATTTTAATATGGTTTTTATCTACAATTTCAATAAATTCCACATTTGTTTTATTTGGAAATGCTTTATCTACTTCTAAAATTTTTCCATAGTTTTCCACATCAAAATCTTTTGTATTTTCTACAAAAGTAATTGCATGTGGATTTCCCATTGATACACAAGTAAATGTAAATTCTTTATCTTTTGCTTTAAGTTTTAAATTTTTTACTGGTTCTTCCTCTGAAATAACAGGTATTTCCTTTGGTGTAAGGATTGGCTCTCCCATGTCCACTTTTACTGTTTTTACCTTTCCTTCCTCCACATTTAATTGTAGTGTTTTTACCCCTGCTAATGTTTCTATGGTAACTTCTGTTTTATGGGTAAGTCCTTTGTCATATACAAATTTTCCTACACATCGAATTCCATTTCCACACATTTCTGCTTCACTACCATCTGCATTAAACATCCTCATTTTAAAGTCTGCAATCTCACTTTTACAGATTAGAATTAATCCATCTGACCCAATTCCAAAGTTTCGATTGCTAACAAATTGAGCTAGAGATGATTCTTTTTCTATATTTTGATGAATCGCATCCATATAGACATAATCATTCCCTAGCCCCTGCATTTTTGTAAATTTTATCATTTTCTTTCACCTCTTTTAGGTATTAATATATGGCATAATATAATTATATTATACTATTCTGGATTTTATCATAGTATCCTATTTTTGTAAATAGAACGCATATATAAAAAATTCATAAAATCTTAACTTTTACATTATTGTAAAAACATAAATATTACTATATAATAAAGAAAAAGATTATATAGAGGTGTCTATGAAAATTTTTAGAAAATTATTGTTAATTATTCTTATATTAATTTTGATTGCTGGCATTGTATGTGGTATTATCGGTTTTGTTAGTTATTCTAAAGCCTTAGATGAAAAGCCACTGTTAACAAGAACAGCGGAGGTAACGGATGATGAGCACTATACGCCTTTTAGTGAGTTATCTCAAGATTATATCAATGCCGTTATCTCTGTTGAAGATAGAAGATATTATGACCATGGCCCAGTTGATTTTATTGGAATTGCTAGAGCTCTTTGGACAAACCTTAGAACTGGTGAATTACAAGAAGGTGGTAGTACCATTACACAACAAGTTGCCAAAAATTTAGTCTTTACTCAAGAAGAAACAGCAACAAGAAAATTAGGAGAACTATTTGCTGCTTATGATTTAGAGCAAAAATTTACGAAAGATGAGATCTTTGCTTTATATGTTAACAGTGCTTATTTCGGAGATGGCTATTATGGGATTTATGATGCTAGTATGGGATATTACAGTAAAGAACCTAAAGATTTAAATTTAGATGAAGCTTCTATGCTTGCAGGTGTTCCAAATGCTCCTTCTGTATATGCTCCAACGGTTAATCCAGATTTAGCAAATCAAAGACAAGCACATGTTTTAAATACGATGGTTGAAAATGGATATATTACACAAGAACAGGCTGATGAAATTGTAAATAGCAAATAATTGACAATTTTATGTAAATACAATATAATTAAACTGCACACTGAAAATTCAAGATTCAAAGGGCACGAGACATATCGTGTCCACAGCGCAAGGAGGCGCAAAACAAATGGTGGAAAAAACATCTGAAATACGGGAAGAAATTCTTAAACTCAATCCAATGGCATCCCTTTACTGGGATGAGAATTTTGAAATTTGGATTTTCTGCACCTTAGCAAAATCCCAGGAATTGCATCTACCTAGTTACGACTGGACAATCAACAAGTCCGGAAATCTTCCAGAAGCAGAAGAATTCCCGGATTTGAAGGGCATGAAAAAGCTTGTTTTAAACGGCTTAATCATTGGCTATGTGATGAGTTACAAGGATCTCTAAACTCATTCAATTACAATTGAACAAAATCATCAAAGAAAAAAAGGAAAATCGTATTTAGATTTTCCTTTTTTTCTTTGATTTTTTTACTTAATTTTTCCCCCACCTAAAACAATTCCATCTTCATCATAAAATACAACAGACTGTCCTTGGGTAATTGCTCTTTGTGGTTCTTGAAATACCACTTTTATGGTTCCATTTTCCTTTATCACTTTTGCTTTTGCTTCTTTTGCTCTATATCGAATTTTAGCAAAACATTCTAATCCTTCTTCTAATCTACTTTCAACATTTACAATCCAATTCACATTCATTGCTTCTAATTGGTTACTATATAATTCTGTTTCTGTACCAACAATCACTTGATTATTCTTTATATCTAATTTTACAACATACAATGGCTCTTTATAGGAAATTCCTAAACCTTTTCTTTGTCCTATTGTATAATTGATTAATCCATTATGGGTTCCTAAAATTTCTCCTGTTGTTAAAACAATCTTTCCTTTTTTTGGTTGTTTTTGCATGTTCTCTTTTAAAAATCTTTGATAATCATCATCTTTAATAAAGCAAATTTCTTGGCTATCTTTTTTATTGGCAATTTCTAGTCCATATTCTTCTGCTAACGCTCTTGTATCTTCTTTACTTTCATTATCTTGCAATGGAAATAAAATATACTCTACTTTTTCTCTTGGAATGGTGTATAAAAAATATGTCTGGTCTTTTTTCTCCTCATTGGATTTTCTTAAAACATATTGTTTGTATTTTTCTGAATATTCTTTTTTTGCATAATGGCCAGTTGCAATATATTTGCAACCTAATTCTTTTGCTTTGTCATAAAAAGTACCAAATTTCAAATATTGGTTACATTCCACGCAAGGATTTGGTGTTCTTGCATTTTCATATTCAGAAATAAAGGTATCAATCACATGACATCTAAATTCTTTTCTGCAATCAAAAACATGATGCTCAATACCTAATTTTTCACATACCTTTTTAGCATCTTTTATGGATTCCTCATTTGGTTCATCTAACAAATTCATTGTACAACCAATGACTTCATATCCTACTTTTTGTAAGAGAATGGCTGATACAGAACTATCTACGCCACCACTCATTCCTAACAATACTTTTTCTTTCATTAAAATTCCTCATTCTATTATATTTATTCCTATTACTTTTAACCTAAGACATATTTATATTATGATTAATCTATCTTGTATTTTTCTTTTACTTCTTCTAATGCTTTTGATAATTGGTCTGGACAAGATGTTCCTTTTGTACCACAAGGAATCCCTTTTAATCTTCTGATAGCTTCATTAATATTCATTCCTTCTATTAATCTAGATACACCTACTGTGTTTCCAGCACATCCTCCAACAATGGTTAATTTTTTAATAATATTTCCATCTAATTCAATTATCATTTCTCTTGAACAAACTCCATTTGGTCTATATCTATATTCCATGATGATTCCTCCATTCCACAAATTATATCAATTATATTAACATTTTTAAGTTTCTTAAAATATTTGACAAATCTAAACTATCTGTGTATAATAAATATAGGAAATAAAAGCCACAGAAAATGTGTGCTACCTATATGATAGATATACACCACATTGCTTGGCGGAGCAAAATGTGGTGTATTTTTATTGTTCCTTATTTGAAAGTATTATGTATATAACACTTAATAAGGCAACGTTTATAGTAATTGAAATCATAAATCCTAAAATTAGGAATCGTAGAAAATTCACCATAAACACCACCTCCAATCTCTCGATATCATCGAGGAAATTAAAGGTAACACCTACATCTGCTTCTTTTTATTTCCTATGGTTGATACTATACTACATATTTTTCTAAAAAACAAGCGAACATAGTAAAATTTTACATTTTATTTTTCATCTAAATCTAATTTAATGTGTACATCTTTTAATTGTTGTTCTGTAACAACAGATGGTGCTCTCATCAATAAATCTCTTGCTTTCTTATTCTTTGGAAATGCAATCACTTCTCTTATATTTTGAGAATCTGCAATTAGCATAATCATTCTATCAATTCCAGGTGCTGCACCAGCATGAGGTGGTGTTCCATATTGGAAAGCATTATATAATGCACCAAATCTATTTTTTACATCTTCTTCACTATATCCTGCAATTTCAAATGCTTTTACCATGATTTCTGGATCATGATTTCTAACAGCTCCTGATGCCATTTCATATCCATTACATACTAAATCATATTGATATGCTAATATGTCTAATGGATCTTTATTTTCTAATGCTTCTAATCCACCTTGTGGCATTGAAAATGGATTATGGCTAAAATCAATCGTTCCTTCATCAGATAATTCATACATTGGGAAGTCTACAATAAAGCAGAATTTATATACACCTTTTTCAATTAAATCTAATCGTTTTCCTAATTCAATTCTAACTAGACCTGCAATTTTTTGTGCTTTTTCGAATTCATCTGCAATAAAGAAAATACTTGCATTTTTTTCTAGACCGAAGTCTTTTTCTAATTTTTCTTTGATTTCGTCTGTAATGAATTTTGCAATACCACCTTGTACATTTCCTTCATTATCCAATTTTGTCCAAGCTAATCCTTTTGCTCCTACTTCATCTGTTGTTGCAAATTCGCCCATTTTATCAAAGAATTTTCTTCCTTGTTCTGCTCCATTTGGTACAATAATCGCTTTTATAGTTTTATCTTTAAATGCATTAAAATCAGAACCTTTAAATACTTCTGTTACATCTTGAATAATTAATGGATTTCTTAAGTCTGGCTTATCAATTCCGTATTTTTCCATTGCCTCTTTATATGGAATTCTAACAAATGGTCCTTTATCCACTTTCCAATCTGTAAATTTTTCAAATGTATATGGTACCACTTCTTCGATAACTTTAAATACATCTTCTTGTGTTGCAAAACTCATTTCAAAATCTAATTGATAAAATTCTCCTGGTGCTCTATCTGCTCTTGG
>CALXKE010000037.1 GCA_944388805.1 uncultured Clostridia bacterium
ATACTGATTTCTACATTTTTCTCCATAAATAACGACTCCTTTAAAATGTAATGCTAATATACTTTACACTATTTTTTTCAATTTGTCAATAGTTTTTATTAAAAAGTTGCCAAAGGGGCGGTGATTTTGCTCCGTCCCCAAAATCACCGCCCCTTTGGCAACTTTTTAATAATAGTTATATCCTCCATATCCATTATTCATAAAGTTATTAATTCTTCTATTAGATATGGTAACAAATTTTATGGAATAAATATCGCAATAGGTAATTGTGTCACTTTCTAAAGAGCGTAATAAAATATAGCTTGCTCCAACGTCTTCTAGTATTCCTATTCTATCTACTAAATTATTCGTTCCAATTAAAAACTCTACTCTCATCAATTTTCCAATTTGTTCTCTTAAAAAAGCTGGTGTATAAATTGCATTTGTTAAAATTTCTGGTGAGTCTTGATTAATAGTTACATTTCTATTTTCTCTTTTATCTTGTTTCTCATCTGCCATAACGAACCTCCTTAATTTCATAATACTATTTTCAAATTTTTTTGTTTTATTGAAAATACTATTTTTCTCATCTTAATTTTCATTTATAAAATCTTCATATTCTATTGTAACTTTCATCTTAAAAATGTTCTTATGTATTAGCATACTGGCTTGTGGGACGATAAAAGCAATGTTCTCCCAGTCTTGTATGAAGTGTTCCAGAACCATTTCTTGGAAATGTTGTATCACAACTAGGTTTAAATGGGTTTAAATACCATAAGCATTCTCCTATTTCATTTAATCGATTTCCTGCTAATGCCCAATCAGCTATGTAATAGTGTTCTTCTGTTGGATTCATATTATAGATATTTTGAGGATTGTATCGATTAAATAGTGTTTCTGTTGCACAATCAAATTGCCCTGGTTGGAAAATAATATTTCTAACACTACCACCTTGTGATATTCTTGCATATTCTCCATCTGATACATTTACTCTATTTAAAATCACACTTGCTACTGCTTTCATTCCATTATCTCCTTCTCCCCCGTGCCTCACATTGAACAATTCTTGCAATCAACTCTCTATCTGAATATGCCATTTTCTTCACCTCTAATAATAAAATATATGCAATATTCTTGAAGAAGTTCCTATTTTTTAGCAAAGATGAAAAAAGGAAATTGGGGACGGACTCATTTTTCCCTTTTTCAGTTAAGTTATCTAAAAAATATAGAATATAAAGTCATTACACAATTTTGTATAAGCTAAATTGTTTCATTATTTTATATTCTATATTTTTTTACAATATTGCTAAATAAATAGAAAAGGGAAAAATGAGTGCGTCCCCAATTTCCCTTTTCATCCTATTTTCTTAATTCTGCACCTACTGTTTTTTCCAATTCCGCAATAATATTTTCCATTGCAACATTTACTTCTTCATCACTTAATGTTTTCTTCTTATCTCTGAATGTTAAAGCATATGCCACACTCTTTTTATTCTCTCCTAGTTTTTCATTTCTATAGATGTCAAATAATTTTAATCCTTCTAATAATTTCTTAGCTTTCTTTGTAATAATTTTTTCGATTTGTCCCACCTCAACAGTTTCATCTACGATAATGGCAATATCTCTTTCTACTGCTGGGAATTTTGGAACTTCTACATATTTTTTGTTATTTCTTGAATATTTTTCTAGTTTACTAATATTAATTTCTGCTAAATATACTCTTTTTTCAATATCATAATTATTTAAAACAACTGGATGTACTTCACCTAAAGTAGCAATCACGTCTCTTCCTACTGTGATATTGGCACATCTTCCTGGATGATATGATTTATTATTTGTTTCTCTTTCTACTTCATAATGATTAATATATGTTGCTTCTAATACATTTTCTACAATTCCTTTTAAGATATAGAAATCAACATCATCTCCATACATACCAATGGTTAAAATATTTTCTTGTAAAGGTACTTCTCCTTTTTCTACTTCACCATGCATGTTTTTATAATTTCTTGAAATATCAAATAATTTTACATTTTGATTTTTCTTATTAGCATTATTAGCTAATATTTGTAACATACTTGGTATGGTTGATGGTCTCATCAATTTGTATTCATCACTTAATGGATTTTGAATGGTAATTGCTGTTTTCTTTAATGTATCACTAATATTTGATTTTTCTAAATCTTTTTCACTTAAAAATCCATAAGTATATATTTCTGATAAACCACTATTGACAAGAACTTCTTGTATCTTCTTCTCTATTTTTTGTTCTTTATTTCTCATACCTAATGTTGTATCAGATTTAATTAATGTTGTTTCTAATTTGTCATATCCATAAAATCTTAATACTTCTTCTGCTAAATCTGCTAATTGTTCTACATCCATTCTAAAATATGGTGCAGTTGCTATGTCATCTTTTACTTTTATTTCTAGTGTATTTAAGATATCTATCATTTCTTGTTTAGAAATATGGGTTCCTAATAAGCTATTAATTCTATCACTATCTAATTTGATTTGATGTACTTTTTGTTTTGTTGGATAAACATCTACTTTTCCATCAACCACTTCTCCTGCATGTAAAATTTCTACCAATTCTACTGCACGGTTAACTGCTCTTAATGCATTTTCTGGTGATAATCCTTTTTCAAAACGAGAAGATGCTTCTGTTCTTAATCCTACTTTTTTAGCTGTTTTTCTAACAGCTCCACCATAAAATACAGCTGATTCAAATACAACTGTTTCTGTATCATTTTCGATTTCTGAATTTAGTCCTCCCATAACACCTGCAATAGCTACTGCTTTTTTATCATCTGCGATGACTAAATCATTTTCATCTAATATTCTTTCTTGTTCATCTAGCGTGATGATTTTTTCATTATTTTTTGCTCTTCTTACTGTAATATGTTTTCCTTCAATTGAATTAATATCAAATGCATGCATTGGTTGACCCATTTCTAGCATGACATAATTGGTAATATCAACAATATTATTAATACTTCTGACACCACAAGCATTTAATCTTCTAACCATCCATTTAGGTGATGGACCAATCTTTACATTTTTTACGACTCTTGCAATATATCTGTAACATAAGTCAGGTGCTGTAATATCGACTTTTAATCCTTCGATTTCTTTTTTATCTTCTACTTTTAATTCATCAATATTTTTTCTAGGATTTTTAAATGGTTTTCCTAAAGATACTGCTGTTTCTCTTCCCAATCCCTCAATAGACAAACAATCTGGTCTGTTTGGTGTGATTTCAAAATCAATGATATCTTCTTTTAATTCTAATACATCTACTAAATCTTTTCCTAAATCTTTTTCGTATTTGTCATCTAAAATAAAGATACCATCTACCACTTTATCTGGATAACTTGCTGGATCAATTTCTAGTTCTTCCATCCCACACATCATACCTTGTGATTCTACACCACGTAATTTTCCTGTATGAATTGTTATACCTTTTGGTAACTCTGCTCCATCTTTTGCTACTGGTACAATTTGTCCAGTTTCTCCTACTTTAATATTAGGTGCAGCTGTTACAATTTGAAGAATTTCTCCGTTTCCAACATCTATTTTTGTTACCACTAGTTTATCAGCATCTGGATGTTTTGTAACTTCTAAAATTTTTCCAACAACTACATTTTTTATGTTGTTTCCTTTTTGTTCTATGGTTTCAACCTTAGAACCTGTCATTGTTAAGATGTCTCCTAACTCTACTGTGTCAACATCTATATCACTATATTCTTCTAACCACTCTCTACTTGCTTTCATTTTATTTCATTCCTTTCTCGAGGTGCAAATCTGGTTGGAAAAGAATTCATTTTTCAACCTTCTATTCCCTTCTTATGTTATATATTTTGATTATCTATATTGTCCATATTGATTTCCTTGATTATATTTCTTAGCACTTTGCCAATTATTATATGATGGTACAACTCTTCCTTTCCTTGAACTACTACTCTCATGAATATCATGAGATAACTTTCTATATTCTCCATTACCATTTACTTCACTCATAAATCTATCTCTTCTTTGTTCAAAAACAGATGATGATTCTTGGTTCGTCTCTAAAATTGGATTGGTTACTCTTACTTGTTGTCCATCTTTTTCATCTTTTTCTTCTTTTCTAAACCAATATGTTGTATTCTTACTTCCTGGTCTAGTTGGTACTGGTATGTAATCATGATATTTTCCCTCTGTATCTTTTTGCATTAAGTTCAAAATTTGACCTAATGTATATTCTTTCTCTTTTCTTCTAAATAACCCCATTTTTCTTTTCTCCTTAATCAATTAAATTTTTAATTAATTTTTGTTATTTGTTAATTTATATATTATATAATAACAATTTATTTTTATTTTTTATTTTATTATAGGTCTGTCCCTTTCGTTTCATTTTGGAACGATTTGACACGTCCCTAACGTTCCTAAAATTGTTTTAAGAATCTGATATCATTTTCAAATAATAATCTCATATCTTCGATTCCATATTTGGCCATAGCAATTCTTTCTACACCAAATCCAAATGCAAATCCTGAATAAATATCTGGATCAATTCCACAATTTCTTAAAACATTTGGATGAACTTCTCCACATCCTAATAATTCTATCCATCCTTCTCCTTTACATACTTTACAACCTTTTCCACCACATACAAAGCATGATACGTCTGCTTCTGCTGATGGTTCTGTAAATGGGAAGTGATGTGGTCTAAATCTTATTTTTGTATTTTCTCCTAAACATTTTTTGGCAAACATCTCTAATGTTCCTTTTAAATCTGCCATAGAAATATGTTTATCAACCACTAAACCTTCTACTTGATGGAATACTGGTGAATGTGTTGCATCCACACTATCTGATCTGTATACGGCTCCTGGGCATATGATTTTGATTGGTGGTTTTTGATTTTCCATAACTCTTGCTTGAACAGGTGATGTTTGACTTCTTAATACGATATCATCTGTGATATAGAATGTATCTTGAACATCTCTTGCTGGATGATCTGGTGGTGTATTTAATTTGTCAAAATTATAGGTTGCCTTTTCTACTTCTGGACCATCAGCTATTTCATATCCCATTCCTAAGAATATTTCTTCTACTTCTTGTATAATTTTGGTAATTGGATGTAAAGATCCTAAAACAACTTTTTTGCTTGGTTCTGTAACATCAATTGTCTCATTTTCTAATCTTTTTAAAAGTTCTTGATTTTTAAATTCTTTTTCTTTACTTTGAATTAAATTTTCAATTTCTTCTCTTAATTCATTTACTAAACTTCCTATAACTGGTCTTTCCTCTGGAGATAATCCTCCCATTCCTCTTAAGATAAGCGTTAACTCTCCTTTTTTTCCTAAATACTTTACTCTTAACTCATTTAATTCTTTTAAATCTTTAGAATCTGATATCTCCTTAATAGATTTTTCTTTGATACTTGCAATTTGTTCCTTCATTTTGTCCATTCCTTACTCTTAAATTTAGGTTTTTAAAAGGTTACCCATAAACCTTATAGTGGACGATATTCTCTTGTTTGTTTATATTGCCCATATTTTCTGTTTAAAAATGATGTCCTTTTTTCACTAATCTTCCTATTTCTTTCTGTAAGAAGTAATACCTTTTTATTTTTTCTTTTTTCTTTAAAATTGCCAACATATTCTATTTTATCTGTAAAATGAATTTTTAGAATATATACACCCCATTCATTTAAAAATAAATTTGGTTCTACTTTCTTATTTGGAAATTCTTGTTTTGCTTCTTCAATATTTTTCATTAATTGTTCTTTTGTAAAGGTTTTTGAATCAAAATAATATTCAATACATTTTCCTTCATTATTCATATCTATCAACATCCTTTATTAAATTTTACTTAAAATTTAAATCTTTGTCATCAAAAAAAACCATCTCTTCCTAGTCTCTATTAGGACGAAATGGTTATTTTCCGTGGTACCACCTAAATTTATTAGTATGTTTTATACTAACCTCGTTATAGTTTTAACGGTCCAACCGCCTTTTCCTACTATCATTTTCAAAAAAGGACCTAAAAAGTGAATTTTCTATATACGATATTTAATGGTTTCCAGCCAATGACCATTTTCTCTTGTAAATATTTGAAATATATATACTTTGCTTTTTAATTGGTTTTGCTTTATTTTTCTTACAGATAATATTGTATCATAAAAAAGCTTGAAAAACAAGCCTTTTTTTGAAAATATTTCTATTTTTAGTAATAAATAATTATTTTTTACATGTAATCCAAGGGCAAATCTCGCTTCGCAAGAACTTTTCTCTACTTTTCTCTACTTTTCTAATTCAACTACAAATATTTAAGTTCTTAAAGAAGCGTAAACATTTGTCGACGCGAAGAATTGCTTTGTAATTTTTCTATATACCATTAAAAACTCCTGCAACCCTATAAGTGGGTTGCAGGGGCAGGACATTAGTATTAAGTTACATGTTTCTTAACCGCTCAATCAACGGCTGAAAAAGTGTCTTTTTTGCTTCAATCTCATGCTCTGGCACAATTAAGCCCTTATCAGAATGTGTGAATCTGGTATGCATAACCCCATCTGGATCTACACTATATTTCAAGTGTCCTGGATTTAACTGCATGTTACCCAGACGAACAATCACACCATTATCCATGCGATATGCCGCCTTGTTACCATCACAGATTATCTGTTCTTCTGGCATATCAAGTAGATGTTGATGTAAATACGGCACAAACTGGTATTTGTACGCATACGGATTGACAGGGTTTAAGGTTCTCACCTTTACTCCCATTCCTAAATCCAGCGCTTTATCTACCACATTCATTAAGCTTTTTTCTGTCGGATAAGCTTCTGTAGTAGCCATGATATACAACTTAATCCGTGACTTCCATTCAGCTTGATTCCTTAGCATAAACTCCAGCCCAGGTTCATATGAAAAGCGGATTTCATCCACTATTCCATCCAGTTGCTTTATCACATCTTGGCGAATTCCGTTTGTAAACATATTTACATTAAATCCTTCTGCCTTCGCCAATTTAGCATATTTTACAACATCATGGTGAACTGTTGCCTCTCCGCCATGTAAATATAGAGTTTTAAAATCCAACTCTTTTGCAATTTTCATAGCAGTAATAAATGCTTCTTCCCTCATGTATTTACCCGAATGAACATTAGGTTCAATACAGTACGGACAAGCTTTATTACAAGCGTATGTCACTATGAAATAGATTTGCCGAAGATCTTCCACCTCTAGCGGATGTGGCACGATACCACATTTTAATTGTTTTCTTTCCAGCATAAATTTGTCCTTTCTTTAATTTAGGATTTTGCCTCGAGTTACATAATTTATTATATCAGGTGTATTTTATATTTTCAAGCTTTTAAAGTAAATACTAGTTAAAATTCAATTTTCAAAATAATTTAAATATTTATCTGTAAAATTTTTTAAATTTTCTTTCCTTTCTTTTAATAGCATCATTAATTGATTAACTTCTTCATAAGCCATTTCATACTCTTCTTTCGTAATCTCAAATCGTTTTAAAGCCTCTTCTAGTTCTTTTTCATCTAGCAATATAATTTTTCCGTCAGGCCTTACAACTACATCTAAATATAAATCATCTTCATAAGGCACTCCATTTTCTTTCCCTATTTTTTTTGCAATGTCAAAATACCATTCTATTATCTCACTATTTTCATCATAAAATGCAGACAATTTAACTTTAGAGCTATAGTTATAAAATTCCAATAATTTATAGTTGTTATCTATTACAATTTTTCCATTTGGAATCGATATTTTTATATTTGCATTTCTAAAATTATAATAACAAACATCACCATTAAAACAATTTTCCTCAAAGCTTTTTACTAAATATATCAAATCACTGTTAGGTTTCTCCAATTTATGTCTATTGGCATATCTTTTTTTCAATGTAATCCAATATCTCTGATTTATTTTTCCGTTAGGCATTTTTACCTCATTTTCCAATATTCCTCCATTACTAATAATGGATTTTATTGAAGCAATATTATCCTTATAGCTATCAAGGAATACTCTCCCTATTCCCAACTCTTTACATTTTTCTAACCCTAATCTTATCTGCTCTGTAGCATAGCCTTTATTTCTTTCTGAAGGACGGATACTATTTCTAATATGTCCTCCATAATGTAATAACTTTTCATTTAAATAATGGTTAATTTGTATATTTCCAACTATTTTATTATCAGATTTTCGTATTGTTAAGTATATTGTTGATGGAACTTCTCCTTTTTCAACTGTTTCTTCTGATAAATCAGACTCAATTTTTTTTAACCATTTATCGAAATCTTTTATCTTACATAAGTTTGCATCTCCGGCAATCTCATTTTCATTATTGTTCATGAATTCTTGAACATATTCCTTTATTTGTGTTTCATATTCTTTTGTTGGAAATACCAATTCTAATTCTTCCATAATTTCATCTTCTTTCTTATTATACAGGTAATGATGTGACATATATTGGCTTTTTTATATTCTTTAATGTCATATTTTTATAAATTCATTAAATATTTTATCAAATTGATATTTCTTATTCAATTATTTTCTAAAAATTCTCTTATTAAAAGGGTTATACTAACTACACTGTTTTACAGAATAAAGGTTATTTTTCTCGCAAATAGATTTTTATATATTATAAAACTCCCATATTTTCAAAATATAGGAGTTTCTTTTTAATTACAACCACAATTATTATTATGATTCATATAATACTTTTTCTCTGCTAATTTATCTTGAACACCTCTTAATGCTTCTCCAAATCTTTGGAAGTGTACAATTTCTCTTTCTCTTAAATATCTTAATGGATCTAGTACATCTGGGTTATCTCTACATAAATCAATTAATTTTTCATAAGTTGCTCTTGCTTTTTGTTCTGCAGCTAAGTCTTCTTGCAAGTTTGCAATTGGGTCTCCTTTACAAGCAAGTACTCCTGCATTAAATGGAAATCCTGCTGCTGCCTGTGGATATACATCTACACCATGGTCTGTGTAATATGCACTTAATCCTGCTTTTTCTATTTCTTCAATACTTGCTCCTTTAGTTAATTGGTGTACAATGGTTCCTACCATTTCTAAGTGAGCCAATTCTTCTGTTCCAATATCATTTAAGATAGCTTTTGCAGTTTGGTCTGGCATTCCAAATCTTTGTGACAAATATCTAAGTGATGCTGCCAATTCCCCGTCTGGTCCACCATATTGTGAAATGATTACTTTTGCAAGTTTTGGATCTGTACACTTGATATTGATTGGGTATTGTAACATTTTATTATATGTCCACATTTAAAAATTCCCCCTTTCCCATGGCCATGGTTCTTCAAGCCATCTCCATTTATTGCAAGGATAATTAATCGTTAATGGTCCATATACTTTTTGATATTTATCCTTTAATTCTTTTACTTCCTTACAATATTTTCTATGCAAACAAAGTGCTTTTTGATCATTTGGGTGTGTGTCTAAATATAAGGCTAACTCATTTATTGCAAATTCTAAACATCTGATGCGCTCAGCCATTTCTCTTCTTTCATCACAGTCTATGGTTCTTTCAACATCTTGCATTTGATTACAAGACATTGTATCATTGTCTTCACAACTACAATTTCTATTTTGATTTATTGACATTTGTTGCACCCCTTTCCTATTGTATTGGTCATTTCAATATACTTGATTTCTTCCATTGATTGACCTGGTGAATATGGGCTTACTAATTCTGGAAAGATCGTTCCCATTTTTAGTCCTACACATGGTTTAAATGTTCTATCCATATATTGGATTGGAACATAACTTTGTGCTAACATTGGATTTTCTGGAAATACACTTTGTTCTTCATCAAAGCCACAATCACAACTATTTGAATTGTCTTCATAAGATACAACATTATTACATTTTGTCTCCATGATGTCATTTTGGATTTCACATGAATTATTTGAATAATTGTTGTTCATACAATAGCATTTTCTTCTACTAAACATATTAAAATTCCTCCTTTTGTTACATTATATGTACAGTAACAAAAAAGGTTGACGTTTTTTTATTCTTTTTTTCTGTTATAATTTGCTCTTAATTTGCTCTGAATTTAGATTTCTATTTATTTATAAATACTGTATATTATTGTTTTGCATTATTTGACTTAACATAATCTTTTTGATATACTAATTCAAATTTTGTTAGTTTCATTTTATATGAACTCCAAACCAAAATAAATATTTTAAAGGAGGTTATTTATATGTTACCGGAACTACGGAAACTAATCAAAGAAAACCAAAAACTACTTTATACTCTTAGAAAAGGAGAAGAAAATTTATCGCAAAAGCAAAAGCATGAATTATCAAAAAGAACTGTATCCAATAAAATACTAATGTTAAAAAGTCATAAAATTATAATGGATAACCGTTTTGTCATCAATCCTGAATTTGCTTTTTTTGCAGGATTTTATATAACTGAAAATGCAATAGAAATTGAACTCATAGATTTTCAGTTTGAACCTGTATTAGAGAAAATAGCACCAAACTTTCCACATAAGGTCATTTTTGAAGGTAATAATTGCTTACGTGTTTTACAAGACCTGGTACAAAAGTTATGGGATATTGTTCCTTTTGTGTCTGGTTCTATTGTTTTCAAAAAATGTATGTGCTTCAATTGGATACCATCATATCATCAGGAATTCTGTCTATTATCGATCAGGCAAATCTTCAGGTAAGATCTATACTAAATCCAGAACATTTCATTGTTGACGGAAAATGGGTAAAAGAACCATATTTTTATGAATTTTATCAAAAAAATTCAACAATTTTTACTGCCTATAATGAAATTGCTAATTCTTTATATCTGGATTGCCCTTGGATTGTTATTAAGAAAAAAGATGAACAGCCTCAAAAAGGTGCTGCCATATATGCTGCATATTCCTTTTTTGGTTGGGAGTTAAAGTGGTAAAAAGTAAAAAGTGAATTTGGGGCCCATCTCCAAATTCACTTTTTTACTTTTTATATGCATTAATTTTATTTATATATCTGTATATAATCTAAAATATTATATTTTTCATCTAAAAATGCAATACATAGAAACACAAATGCTAGTAGAATAATAAAAATAACTGTAGAAATAAGAATGTCTTTACACATTAATTTTCCATTTCCTTTATTTTTGTTAATACAAAAAGCATAAACAGGAACTAAATATATACCTATGATATATCCTATTGCATATATGGTTATATCATCAATTACACCATGAAACATCGCATGCATTAACAACATTGATAAAAATACATATATAGAATTTACAAACCATAATATGAATTGAATCAGAATATACATAGCTATTCTTTCTGATTTACGATATTTATTTAATACTAAAATAGATGCAATAAAACTAATTAAAAAAGATACAATAATTACTATATCCATATCAAACCTCCAAAAAAATTATTCTTCATCCAAATTTTCTTCTTTTATAACTTCACCCTTATCATTGTAATATGTAAGTATATGCTCTCCATTTTCACCATAATATTCTTTTAATTTTGGATATCTTTTTCTAACTAGAAAATTTATATATTCGTAATAATTAATACGTTTATCCCAAAATGATTGTGTATATGTTACCATTTTTTGATTTTCATAAGTGACAATATTTTCTTCTTCACAAGTAACAGCAAAAAATAATAATACATATGGACTACAAAACATGATTAAAATAATAAATAATATGATTCCTATAATTTTTATGGACTTCTTTTTTGTCCTTAATATGAGTTGTATAATTCCTGCTATAAATCCTATTATAAAGACACCCCAAGATACTATATAAACCCATCCTCTATATTCCATATTGCATTTCAGCAAAATTTCTCTTGATACTACTAAAATAAAAAGATATAAGAACCAGTAAAATAATATTGTTTTTTTATATTTTTCTAAAAAATGCATATAGTTTTTTCTCCCTTTATTATATTTTCAAGTTTAACTTTTTCTTTTTTTGAAACCTATAATACATTATTATACCTCCTACAATGAATACTACGACAAATAAGTTATATACAAAATTAATGATTTCATTTATTTTGCTATGTGGATTTAATTCTTCATATTCTGCTTTTTGGCTATCTAATAGTCCTGAAGTCTTAATTTTACATATATAATTATTTTCTTTATCTACTTTACTTTTTTCATATATTAAGGAATTATTTGATTCTTCATTATATTCTAAATGGTTTTTTTCATAATCGTCTTTTGAAATTTTAAATATTAAAATTTTCATTTCCTCATGACTTGTCAATTCCAATCTTTTAATTTCATAATAAATTGGTTGAAAAGATGTTGTATTTTCTTCAATATCTAACGCCTTCATCAATTCTCTTTTTTCTTCTTCATTTGAAAATATTAAGTTTGTATTATTAATAATTATCTTTAATATTATCAGGCATATGACAACCAATATACATATAATTTTTTTCATATTTTACATTAATCCTTTATTATTTATTAGATTACATTTGTAAACTATTTGTAGTTTATAACAAGAAATTTATTTTGTCAATAATAACTATATATTTTATCTTTTTTATAGTAAATTCTTCTATTTTATGATATATTACTTTCAAAGGAGGAATCAAATAATGGATTTACATATATTAATAGAAACTGCCAAAAAAACAAGAGAAAACGCCTATACCCCATATTCTAATTATAAGGTAGGTTGTGCTTTACTTACTAAAAGTGGAAAGATTTTTTCTGGATGTAATATAGAAAATGATGGGATCATGTCTATTTGTGCAGAAAGAGTTGCTTTTAGCAAAGCCATTTCTGAAGGTGAAAAGGATTTTGAATGTATTTTAGTGTTAGGTGGAAAAAAAGAATTACAATATACATCTCCTTGTGGATATTGTCGACAATTCATGTCTGAATTTTGTGATAAAAATTTTGAGATTTATATGTATTATGATAATGATAAAATGGATAAAAAAACATTAGAGGAATTGCTACCTAATAATTTTAGTTTATAGAAAAGGGAAATTGGGGACGGACTCATTTTTCCCTTTTCTATTTATTTAGCAATATTGTAAAAAAATATAGAATATAAAATAATGAAACAATTTAGCTTATACAAAATTGTGTAATGACTTTATATTCTATATTTTTTAGATAACTTAACTGAAAAAGGGAAAAATGAGTCCGTCCCCAATTTCCCTTTTTCATTTTATACTCTTGCAACTCCACCGATAACTTTGTTTTCTGTTGCATCTGGTAATATTTTTGGTCCTCCTGCAAGAACAACTTTATCACCTTTTTCTAAGATTCCTTGTTTTTCTAATTCAGCAATTCCTTTTTGAATTGTATCTTCAATTGTTTTTCCATCTTTAATTAAGATTGGTGTTACATTCCATGTAACTGATAATTGATAATATGTTTGTTCGTTATCTGTTACAGCAAATATAGGGCAACCTGGTCCCATACCAGCAATCATTCTTACTGAATCACCTTTGTGTGTATAAGCAACAATTGCGTCAGCTTCTACTTGGTAAGCTGTTACACAAGTTGTATAAGCAATATTTTTCTCTAAATCTTCTGAATCTATTTTTTTGAAGTTCTTTCTTGTAAATCTCTTCCAGTAATTAACTGTTCCTTCAATTGCTTTTGATATTTTAACCATTGTTTCAACACATTCTACTGGATATTTACCCATAGCACATTCTCCAGAAAGCATGATACAACTTGTCATATCATATACAGCATTTGCAACATCACTAACTTCTGCTCTTGTTGGTCTTGGATTAGAAGTCATTGATTCTAACATTTGTGTAGCTGTTACAACTGGTTTACCAACTTGATTACATCTTTTGATAAAGTGTTTTTGAACAATTGGAACTTGTTCCATTGGTATTTCAACACCCATATCTCCACGAGCTACCATGATACCATCTGATATTGCTAAGATTTCTTCGAAGTTATCAATACCTTCTTGGCTTTCAATTTTTGATATGATTTTGATATGTTCTCCACCATTTGCTTTTAGTAAATCTTTGATTGCTTGAACATCTGATGCTCTTCTTACAAATGATGCAGCTATGAAATCAAATCCTGCTTTAATTCCATTTGTAATATCATCAATATCTTTTTGTGCTAAAGCTGGTAAATTTAATTTTAATCCTGGAACATTCATGGTTTTTCTGCTTCCTAATCTTGCTGTGTTTAATGCTTTACATTTAATATCTTTTCCAACAATTTCTACAACTTCAAACTCTAGAGCTCCATCGTCAACTAAAATTTTAGCTCCTGGTTTTACATCTTGATATAAGTTTTTGTAACTAATTGTTGTTTTTGTTTCATTTCCAATAATATCATCATGAACAAATGTAAATTCTTGTCCTTCATTTATAGTTACTTTTTCGTCTCCAGACTCAAGTTTTCCTGTTCTAATTTCAGGTCCTTTTGTGTCTAATAATAAAGCAACTGGTTTGTTTAATTTTTCTCTTACTTTTTTTATAGTTGCTATTTTTTCTGCGTTTTCTTCATATCCTCCATGTGAAAAGTTAATTCTTGCTATACCTAATCCTGCTTTAACTAGATTTGTAAACATTTCTTCGCTTTCACTTGCTGGTCCTATTGTACCAATGATGTTTGTTTTTCTTAAAACTTGTTTCATTTCTTATTCCTCCCTTATTTCTTAAAAACCAAAGCCTATTATATCACACTATAAGAACGGTTTTCAACATTTTTTAATTATTTTTTACACAATCTTAAAAAATTATACTTTTCCTTAGCTTTATTAATATTTCTTTTTTATATTTAAACTAACTATTTTTTCTTCATTTACTTTATTTTTTAACTTTAACTAACATTGTTATTTCAAAATTTTAATATATTTTGATAATTGCATGTAATGTTTTGTCATCTTCGCTTTTTATAACTACTATATTTTCCCCATTTTCTTTTGTATATTTGCACTTTACAGTTTCACCTAATTTTATCTGATTTTTATATTGTATTCTCACATGGTTAAATGGTCTTTTTTGATATTCCTCTTCTGGCAAAGCTTCATATGCTAGATATAAATAATATAAGTTATGCATATGACCAATGACATCGATATCTCTTCTTTTAGCTGTATATGTCATTTCACTTAGATATTCTTCTGGCTCTCTTAATTTTTCAATTTTTTTATCTTTAAAAACACATTTTCCAAATTCTGATTGATATCTATCTGCTATTTCTGGTGCTACTCTTACAATCTTTTCAGTCTTGCTATTTACTAATAACCATTTTGAAGTTGCGATTGCACACAAATTGTTCTGTTCATCATATACTTCAAAATCACGAAGAGCATAAAATTTTTCTATTTCTCTAGACCATGTATGAATCTCTAAAACTTGTCCATATTTGGGTCTTTTTAATACTTCTAAGTCCCAATCTAATAGCAACCAACTTAAGTGTGTTTCATCTGTTGTATTTACACCAATTCCTACACTGTCAGAATGATATGCTGCAATATCTTCTAAGTACTCTAAAATAGCTATATTACTTACTTCATCTTTTGCCCATACATCTTTTAATCCTATTTTAAATTTTTCCTTGTATATCATGTTTTCCTCCTCGTAGCAAGGTTGCCAAAGGGGACGGGGTATTTTGGCAACTTTAATCTCTGCTATTTATCCTAATATCCTGGTTTTTCTAATAATTTAAACATATTCTTTTTGTATTCTTCTACCCCTGGTTGATTAAATGGATTCACTCCTAATATATTTCCAGACATTGCACATGCTTTTTCAAAGAAATAGATTAATTCTCCTATATTTTCTTCGTCTAGTTTTTCCATTTCTATCACAATATTTGGAACATCTCCTGATACATGTGCTTTTATGGTTCCTTCCATAGCTTTTTTATTAACATAGTCTAATCCTTTTCCTGCTAAATAATTTAATCCATCTAAATTATCATCATCTGGATTGATTGTTATATCTGAATTTGGTGTTTTGATACTAATAACCGTTTCAAATAAATTTCTTCTTCCTTCTTGAATATATTGTCCCATAGAATGTAAATCTGTTGTAAAATCTACACCTGCTGGGAAAATTCCCATTTGATTTTTTCCTTCACTTTCTCCAAATAATTGTTTCCACCATTCTGTAAAATAGTGCATTTTTGGTTCATAATTTACTAATA
>CALXKE010000038.1 GCA_944388805.1 uncultured Clostridia bacterium
TTTTTGTGTTTGTCAAGAAAATTTTGTGAAGATTTTATGAATTTAATTTTATCATTTAATTTCTTCACTGATTATAAATCAAACTTATACTTATTTTTATATTTTACTTTATATTTTTTTTACATATAAAGGCTCATTTTTAAATAAAAAAATAAATCTATAATACAAATTTCCATTAATCTTGTCAAAATTCGACATCTTATGATATAATAGTTTTCATAAATATATAATAGGAGCTGATCTTGTATGGATTTATTAAAAGAAAAAATTAAAAATGATGGTATTGTTATCAATGAAAATGTTTTAAAAGTTGATAATTTTTTAAATCATCAAGTAGATACAAAATTAATGGATTTAATTGGGAAAGAATTTGCTGATTACTTTAAAGAAAAAAACATTACAAAAGTCGTTACCATTGAATCATCTGGAATTGCCCCTGCTTATGCAGCTGCACTAAAATTAGATGTACCTTTAGTTATCTTTAAAAAGCAATCTTCTGCTATTTTAGATACAGATACAACCATTCAAACACCAGTACATTCTTTTACAAAAAATACAGACTATATCTTAATGGCTTCAAAAAGATATTTATCTGAAAATGATAATGTTTTAATTATTGATGACTTTCTTGCAAATGGACAAGCTGCAATGGGTGCTTATCGAATTTTAAAAGAAGCCGGTTCTTCTGTTGCAGGTATTGGAATTGTTATCGAAAAGTCTTTCCAAGATGGAAGAAAAAAATTAGAAGATTTAGGTTTAGATGTTTACTCTTTAGCAAGAGTTTCTAAAATTTCTTCTGATGGTATTGAATTTTTGAATTAAAATGTCCCATTAAGAACGTTTCTGTTTGGGACATTTTGAGGGATTTTGGGGACGGACTCATTTTTCCCTTTTTCTATTTAGTTAGCTGATAAAAAATATAGAATATAAAAGAATGAAACGATTTTGCGTATCTAAATTTGAATTTAGAAATTATTAAAGAAAAAAGTGAGGGATGTTCATTTGGCTTAGGCTTTATAGCCACAATGAAAGCGGCTCACTTTTTTCTTTTAGAATTTCTATGAAAATTTAGCTTATACAAAATTGTGAATGGCTTTATATTCTATATTTTTAATAATTTTTCAATTTAAAAAAGGGAAAAATGAGTCCGTCCCCCAAATCCCTTATTGTTTCAACACTTTTTTCAATTCTTCATTTCTTTTGGTTTTATGTGTTGTTGTTTTAATTAGTGGTTCATCTGTTAATGTCATATGAACCATATATTTATATTTTGGTAATGTTTTATTCACTTCTTTTATTTTATTCCAAATAATCTTATATAAATCATCTTGTGAAATATCTCCATATTTTTCTTTTACGATTTCTTTGTTATATACAACTTCTACAGCAACTTTTATCTTGCTTTTATCTTCTTTATCTGGCATACCATATACAAATGATTCTTCTATTTCTTCATTTCGATTGATTAAAGTTTCTAGTTCTTCTGGAAATACTTTTTTACCATTTTTTAAAACAATCATATCCTTTTTTCTTCCTGTAATAAATAGGAAACCATCCTTATCTAGGTATCCTAAATCTCCTGTATGAAACCAACCATCTTGTAATACTTCTTTTGTTGCTTCTTCATTTTCGTAATATCCAAGCATCACATTTGGACCTTTTACAACAATTTCTCCTATTCCTTTTTCATCTTTATCTACAATTTTTACTTCTGTATGTTTCATGGGAATTCCTACTGAACCATATTTAGCATATTTATCATTTTCAGCCGCAATAACTGGTGATGTTTCTGTTAATCCATATCCTTGTACCATATGAATTCCAAATTCGTTAAATTTTCTCTCTGTTCTACTGTCAAATGGTGCTCCTCCTGCAACAACAAATCTCATTTTACCACCTAATCCATCAATGATTTGTTTAAATAGTTTTCTTCGAATATCAATATGGAATTTTAATAGAAAATTACTAATTTTTGTTGCTATTTTAATTAATTTTGTTTTTCCTTGTTTTTCAATTTCTTTTTCAATATTGGCATACATTTTATCTACTAATAAAGGGACACCTACAAATACAGATACTTGATATTCTAATAAGTTTTGTTTAATATAACGCAATCCATCTGGAAATACAGTTTTTACACCACATGCTAACATAACTACCATAGCCGTTGAGCCGAATATATGATGATATGGTAAAAAGGCAATATTGACATCTGTTGTCAAAAATGTTTCTACAATTTGCATATCATAGACATTTGTTGCAATTCCATATTGTGATAACATAACTGCTTTTGATTTAGAAGTTGTTCCAGATGTAAATAATAAAATGCTCATTCCTTTTGAGTCAACTTCATGATTAACAAAATCTTGATTTCCTGTTTCTAGAATTCCTTTTCCTTTTTCTAATAATTGTTCAATATTTTCAAAACCATCTATGGTACTCATGCAAATATATTCATGGATATTTGTTTTTTGGTTTTCTTGAACCGTTTGTATTTTATCTGTTAATTTTTCATCAAAGATAATACCATCTACTTTGCTTCTCATTAGTGATTCTTCTAACTCATTAATTTGTAAGTCTTTATCTAATGGAACAGAAACAATCCCTCCTAATAAACAAGCTAAGTGTGAAATTACCCAATGGTATTGATTTTTTCCAATAATCGCTATTCTTTTTCCTTGTAATCCCTTTGCATATAAAGCTGTTCCTAGTGCATTTATATCTTCTAACAATTGTGTATAAGTAATATTTTTGTATTCTATTTTATTTTCTTCTTTTTTCCTTTTAATAGTGTAAACTATATTGTCTGGATATAACTTTACAGAATTGTAAATAATTTCTTTTATGTTCTCAAATTTTGGAACTTCTCTTAATTGATTTTTCATATTCAAAACTCTCCTATCTAGTTTTCTAAACCAGATTAACACATCGATATAACTTTGTCAATATTGACTATCCATTTCAATCATGATAATATATATGCATATATATTGTCTTAGGGATTTTTTAAAGATTATGAAAATTTTATGACATATTATAAATAGTTTATTGCATAAAAATTTTTAATCTTATCATCCCTTCATTTCTAATAAAATTTAAAATAAAGGATTGAAAAAAATATGAGTAAAGAATTAATAAAATTACATATTCCTAGATGGAAAGAATTACCCAATGTGGATTTATATTTAGATCAAGTCGTTACCTTAGTAAATGAAACCTTATCTTCTTTCTTATCGAATTCAAATTCTGAAAAAGATACGTTTGTCTTAACAAAAAATATGATTAATAATTATGTAAAAAATAAAATTATAGAACCACCAATTAAGAAAAAATACAACAAAAACCATTTAGCTCAATTTTTTGTGATTTGTGTTTTAAAAGAAGTTTATAAAATAAATGATATAAAAATATTGATTGGATTAGCTTTAGAAAGTGCACCAATTGAAATTGCATATGATAATTTTTGCAAATTATTTGAAAAGGCTTTAGATTGTGTGTTTAATAAAGTAGATTTTATTGATAATTATTCAACAAATGACCGTAAATATTTATTAAAATCTGTCTTACTTTCTTGTGCTTATGCGATTTATACAAAAAAAGAAATAAGTGAAAATTAATTCATTTATTTCTTTTTCTTATTGTCATAGACAACAAGGTTCTGGGGTACTAGGTCTGCAATCTTTAATTGCTATGTAGGGTCAAGTACTTATTATCTCCTCTCTTCATTTTTATTGACTTTAATAGGGTTTCCTGGTATAATTTTAAAAAATCACATTAAAGGAGGATACATTTATGAGTAAGCAGACAAGTAATGAAGAAAGCCGACAAATCCATGAAACATTGGTAAAACACCTTGGAGATTCCGCAAGCTGCACTCAGTGTAGCAATACTTGTGGATGCTTCCGGTTAAAGCAAGCACTGTCTAACTTTGGTGAAAAGGTCTTTTTAGAAAAAGCTATTGCCGGTGAACTTCCGCCAGGTGTTCAGGAGCTTTACAACAGAAAATTCTCAGCCATGGCTGAGAAGTACAACCCGTAAATGTTTTCACACTGGCTCTCCATTCCGTCTTTTTGGTTTGGAGAGCTTTTACATTTTTTAGCTATTCTATTAATAAAAATACTTTTCTCTTATTATTTTAAAATCAATGCATGCTTTGGACAAAAGTCTGAACACTTTCCACAACTAATACATTTTGTATAATCAATTATAGGTGCTTGAAAATCTTCTTGACTTAAAGCTCCTACTGGACACACATTTACTGCTGGACATTTATGATTTTGTGGACAATTTTCTACAATAATATTTAACTTTTTGTTTTCCATACTTCAATTCCTCCTAGTTTCATTGTATTATTCCAAATGTAAATTATTACTACCAATCCTATATTGAATAAAATCCATTTGCTTGCATTATCATATAAATTTTCTATTTTTTCTCCTTCTATTTTTTCCAGACCATTACATATTCTTTTTCATTTGTTGTTTTATCTATTTCTTCTTTTTCGATTTTGAATCCGTGTTTTTTATAAAATGTAATTGCTCTTTTATTTTTTACATACACGCTTAACATTAGCTCTGGATATTTTGATTGACAATATTGTATTAATTTTCTTCCTATTCCCATAGATTGTTTTTCTTTTTTGACAAATATCCCTGCTATATATGTATTAGATAATCCTATAAATCCAGATATTTTTTCTTTTTCCTTATAAACATATATTTCTGCTTTTAAAATTTCCTTTTTCACATCTTCAAAATGGTTATCCCAATAATCTTCAGAAATATAGCTATGTGTTCTTTTATTTTCTTTTAGCCAAATGTCCATAATTTGATTTATATCTTTTTTATTTAGTTCTTCAATCATCTATATCTCCTCTATTATCCTAGCTTATCTCCATTACTTGCCTTCTTATCTGGTGTAATTAATATAACACCATCTTTGCTATATGTTCCTAAAACCAATACCTCTGATAAAAAATCTGCAATTTGTTTTTGTGGAAAGTTAACGACTGCTAGTATTTGTTTTCCGATTAATTCTTCTGGAGTATATAGATTGGTGATTTGCGCCGATGATTTTTTAATGCCAATTTCTTCTCCAAAATCAATTTCTAATTTATAAGCTGGTTTTTTCGCTTTTTTAAATTCTTCTGCTTTTAGAATTGTTCCTACACGAATATCTAACTTCATAAAATCTTCAAAAGTTGCCATTTTCCCTATTCTCCTTATATTCCCATATTTTTTAAATAGTTTTGCCTTTCAAATGTATATGTTGGAACTAGTTCTCTTTTATGTTTTGATGCATTATATCTTTTTAAGATTTCTTTTTTTGCATTTTCTTCTGTATTTCCTGTTTCTATCATTTCTGCAATTTGACTATACTTGATTCCCATTTTTTCTTCATCTGTCATGCCACCTAAACCATCATTTGGTGCCTTTTCTAATATTTTTTCTGGAACCCCTAAATATTTTCCAATAGCTAATACTTCAGCAACTGTAAAGTTTCCAATTGGATTAAAGTCTGCACTATTGTCTCCCCATTTCGTTGTATATCCTACCATTGCTTCACAAAGATTTCCTGTTCCAACTACTAAGTATCCTAAACTTTGTGCGACTCCATATAATGTCGTCATTCTTAATCTTGGTTTTATATTAATAGTTGCTTCTTTTGATAATTCTTCTCCCATTGCAGATTGTATTTCTTTTTCCATTTCATTATATGTATTGGTTAAATCTACTTTCAAGAATTTCACACCAAAAGTATCTGCTACTAATTTAGCATCATCAAAATCATGTGATATAGAATGACATGGCATAGACACAGCAACTACATTTTCTTTTCCTATTGCTTTTACTGACATAGCAAGTACGGTTGCTGAATCTTTTCCTCCACTACATCCAACAACAATCCCTTTTGCTCCAACTTGTTTTACATATTCTTTAATCCAAGTAATGGCACCTTCTGTTTCTTTCATTAATTCTTCTTTTTCTAACATTTTCAAATTCTCCTTTCTGTTTTTTTTATAATTTATTTTAAAATATCCAAAAAGAAACGTCCCAAAATGTCTCAAACAGAAACGTCCCCAATTGTCCCAATTGCTCAATGGACATTTTATTGATATAATTGATGTTCTTTTATATATGTGATTACTTCATCAGGTGTTAAATATCGTATACTTTTTCCATTTTTTATTTTTTCTCTTACAAATGTTGAACTTAAATTGCTTTTTATTGTATCTTTTGCTTTGATAAAAGCTTGTCTATGTTTTTTTAATAATTCGTTATTTTGAATGATTTCCTCCATACAATCATTATCTCTTTCTAAAATATACAGTTTGAATTTGGTTGTAAGTTCTTCTACTTTTTTCCATGTGTCTAATGTTTTTAAATTATCACTTCCTGTTAAAAAAGCAACTTCATAATCTGGATATTCTTCTTGTATTTTGTGTAATGTTTCAACTGTATATAATTGTGTTTCACTATCTATTTCAATTCTAGATACTTCAAATTTTTCATTTTTATCACAAACTGTTTTTAACATCTGATAACGATGTTCATTTTCAATTAAATCCATCTTTTCATATTGACTATTCACTGGAACAAATATAATTTTTTCAATTTCTGGATATTCTGCTATCATTTGTTCTGCAAGTGAAAAGTGTGAATTTAGTGGTGGATTAAAGCAACCACCAAATACAATGATTTGTTTTTTATTATGCTCTTCCATATATACTCTCCATTAATTAACTTTCATTTCATTTATATTCTACAGATATACTATATCATATCTTTAAAAGTTTCTCAATTGTTTTATATAATAAAATGAACTCTAAATGCTAAACTTTTTTGTTCAACCTTTAAAGTTCACCTCGACATTTTTAAAGTTCACACACCAATTCTTTCATTAATGTTTTTAAAGAAAAGAACTATCCTATACATAATTGTATAAAATAATTCTTAACAAAGTTTACCTATTTATACTATTTCAAATTCTTTTTAAAAAATTCTTCTATTTTATCAAAAGGAATGATATCTACTTTATCATATAAATCTGTATGAACTGCATTTGGAATAATCATTAATTCTTTATTATCTGTATATTTACTATTTTCAGTCATATTTTTGAAAGCATCTTTACTAAAATAGCAAGAATGTGCTTTTTCTCCATGTATCATTAAAACAGCATTTCGAATTTCATTGCTATATTGTAAGATTGGCATATTGATAAAAGATAATGAAGATGTTGTATTCCATCCATCATTTGAATTTAATGATCTTTTATGATATCCACGTTCTGTTTTGTAATAATCATAATAATCTTTTACAAAAAATGGTGCATCTTCTGGAAGTGGATCTACCACACCACCTGCTCTTTTATAGGTTCCATTTTTGTAATCTTCTATTCTTTGTGCATTTAAACTTTTCTTTAACTCATAACGTTCATCTTCATTGACACTGTCAAAATATCCATTTGCATTTACACGACTCATATCATACATGGTTGATGTAACAGTTGCTTTAATTCTTGTATCCATTGCAGCCACATTTAAAGCCATACCTCCCCAACCACAGATTCCGATAATTCCGATTCTTTCTGGATCAACATTTTCTTGTACAGATAAAAAATCTACTGCTGCTGAGAAATCTTCTGTGTTGATATCTGGAGATGCTACATAACGAACTGCTCCTCCACTTTCTCCTGTAAAAGATGGGTCAAATGCAAGTGTTAAAAATCCTCTTTCTGCCATGTTTTGAGCATACAATCCTGATGCTTGTTCTTTGACTGCTCCAAAAGGTCCACATACAGCAATTGCTGGCAATTTTCCTTGGGCATCTTTTGGCTCATATAGATCTGCTGCTAATGTAATCCCATAACGATTATGAAATGTTACCTTTCTATGATTTACCTTTTCACTTTTTGGGAATGTTTTGTCCCATTCTTGTGTTAAATTTAATGTTTCTTCCATGTTTTTACCTTCCTTTCTATTTTTATTATATAGAAACAATTTCTTTTCTATCCTAATTTTATATAATGTTTTCTATACATTACATTTCGATTTTTTATATATTATCTTTTAGAGTTTACTCTAAATCAACACTTTTTATAAACTTTTTTATAAATATAAGCGCTTAGGCTTTCCTTTTGTGTATCACCATCTTATTTACTAAATCATGCCTTTAATTAGCTAATTCAAATGTCATGGTTACATCTCCTCTACCTAATTCAGAAACAAATCCTTCTACATCATCTACTCTTCCCAAATCTGTATAACTATATGATGTACTAAAACTATCATAAAATACCACTAAACAATCATTTCCAAATAGTTTTATATCTCCTCCATTGATTCTTCCTGGCATACTGCTATTAGTTGTTAAACTAGAACTTAAATAGTTATATTTTTCGTTTGCATGTAAATCACTCATATGTAATGTCATTGGAAACATTGAAATCAATTCATTTACTGTCTGATTACGATTTAATGTTGCTGTAAATGTTTTATCATTAACAATTAGATTTATCTTAATGTCTTCACTTTGATTATTCATATTCTCACTTCCTTCCATCAAATTTTCTTCATTATTTATTATGGGATTTTCTAAATTATTTTGTTCTATACTCTCTGAATTTTGACTTTCATTCGTAATTATATCATCCTTATTATTACTGTTCATAAAATTTTGTATATTTATTTCATTTAAATTTTTATTCTGATTAAACATGCTTAATCCTATAACTATTACTACTATAATGATAACTATACATATAATGACTATTTTTTTCTTTTTCATATATATCCTCCAGTAAATAAATTTACTACTAATATCATTTTTACTGTTTTTTAATTTTCTTTAGCACATATGCTATATTTTCTCCTAAGTTTTTCATATTAGCTAATCCTTCTTCATCTTTTAATACATCTCCTGGTATTTTTCCATATAACATATTCCAGTAGTTGGAACCTGGAACAATCATCTCTTGTACTAAGAAAAAGTGGTTTAAGGTATCAAAAGCATTTAAGGCTCCTCCTCTTCTAGCTACAATCACTGCTGCCCCTACTTTATGCTTTAATAATCCCGGATTCATATCTCCTACTACTGCGGCTCTATCTAGAATTGCTTTCATATTAGATGATATATCTGCTGTATATACAGGAGAACCTAATAATATACCATCTGCTTCCTTCATTTTTTGATAAATTTCTACAAATTCATCATTTTGAAAAGAACAATTTTTCTTTCCCCCACAAGTAAAACAAGCTTTACTAGGATTTATTACCTTTCCTGCAAGTTGTATCATTTCTGTTTCTATTCCATTTTTCTTTAATTCTTCTAATACTGCATTTATAGCAATTGCTGTATTTCCATCTTTCCTACTACTTCCATTAATCGCTAATACTTTCATTTTTATTTTCCCTCCATTCTATTGTTTCTAATTAATTATCCATTCAAATTAATATTTTTAATACCAATCATGTTTTTCGTCACGATTTAAGCTTTCCATCAGTTGCATTTCTTCATCTGTTAGTTTGAAATCATAGATCTCCGTATTTTCTTGAATATGATCTGGATTGCTTGATCCAGGAATGACAATAACATCTCTTTGTAAGTTCCATCTTAAAATTACTTGAGCTGGAGTCACATTATGATTTTCAGCAATTCCTACAATGGTTTCATCATTTAATAATTCACTAGTATGTCCTCTTCCTCCAAATGGATACCATCCTTCTACAACAATTCCTTTACTTTGAATATATGGAACAACTTCTAATTCTTGATAATATGGATGAATTTCATTTTGCACCACAGCTGGCATAATGGTAATCTGTGGTAAAAATTCTTCTAATTCCTCTATATACCAGTTTGAAAGTCCAATAGAACGTACCTTTCCTTCCTGTACTGCTTGCTCCATCGCTTTATATGCTTTTACATCATTTTCTCCAGGATGATATAATAATAATAAGTCTATATATTCAACATCTAATTTCTCTAAAGCTAATTCAATTGCAGCTTCTGGGTCATCATATTGGTTCGTATATAATTTGGTTGTAATAAAGATTTCCTCTCTTGGAATGTTGGAATCTCTAACCGCTCTTCCTATTTCTTCTTCATTATGATACATATATGCTGTATCGATTAATCTAACACCTGAATTTAAAGCACTTGTTATGGCATTATAACATTCCTCTCCTGTTAAACTATATGTTCCAATTCCATTTAAAGGCATTTCATATCCACTATTTAAAGTAACTGTTTTCGTTTCAAAGTTAAATGTTTTCATCTCAGTCATATCATAATCATTGTTTTGTACCTTCTCGTTATTATCATTCATATTTGTCGCCTCCTCACTTATTTTTTCTTTATTTGCAATACTAAAAAACAAATATCCCGTCATACTAAGTAAGATACATATAATGATAATAATCGTGATAATTCCCCATTTTCTTTTTTGCATATGTTCTCCTTTCATAAATTTTCTTTTTTTAAATCCACAATTAGATAATCTAATATATCAATTTCTTTTTGTCGTTTATGTATATTATCCAATAATGTATTTCTATATTTTCTAAGTAAGATATAGATTTGGTCAAATTGCTTTTGTTCTAATAAATTAAAAAATTTATCTATCAATTTTTGATTACAACCTGCATCTTGCAAGTTTTGAATCAAAGCTTCTTTTTTATCTTGTTCTTCATTCATCATAGTAATTCCCTTTCTTATATAACAATAATCCTTTTCATGTATTGGAATAAAAGTTGTTATGCATTTTTATACAAGTAGCAAATTCTTACTTCATTTTGATTATACCCGATTATTTTTAAAATAGCCAATACTTATTTTGCATAGTTTATCATAGTTGACAAGAATGATAAAATAAATTATAATTGCCATGAACTTTAAGGACAGAGTTTAAGTTCATATAGGAGGAATTTACTATGGAATTAAGAGTTTTACGATATTTCTTAGAAGTTGCAAGAGAAGAAAATATTACAGCAGCTGCTGAGGCTTTACATATAACACAACCGACACTTTCTAAACAGTTAATGGATTTAGAAGATGAAATTGGAAAAAAATTATTTATCAGAGGTAAAAGAAGAATCATTTTAACAGAAGACGGTATTCTTCTTCGTAAAAGAGCTAGTGAAATCATTGAATTAGTTGAAAAAACAGAATCTGAATTAAAAAAATCTGATGAAATTATCGTTGGAGATGTCTATATTGGTGCTGCTGAAACAGATGCCATGAAAGATATTGCTAAAATATGCACACATTTACAAAAAAAATATCCTCATATCCACTATCATTTATTTAGTGGAAATAGCGAAGATGTTATAGAAAAATTGGATAAAGGGCTTATTGATTTTAGTATTCTTTTTGAGCCTTCTGATATTAAAAAATATAATTATATTAAATTACCTGCCTATAATACTTGGGGACTCTTAATGAGAAAAGATAGCCCTTTGGCAACGCTTCGTGATATAACACCTGATACACTTCTAAATATTCCTTTAATTTGTTCTAAACAAGCTCTTGATAATAATGAACTTGCAGGCTGGTTTGGACATAATATAGAAAAATTGAATATTGTAGCAACATATAATTTAATTTATAATGCGGCCTTTTTTGTTGAAGAAGGATTTGGAAGTGCCTTAACTCTTGATAAATTAGTTCATATGTCAGAAGAAAATAATTTGTGTTTTAAACCACTTACCCCAAATCTAAAAACAAATTTAGTCATGGTCTGGAAAAAATATCAAGTATTTTCCAAAGCTTCTCAAACATTTTTAAATGAATTACAAAAAGAATTGCAAAATAAATAACATATACATATAAATATATAAAAAGTTACTAAATGAAGTGAACCTAATTTATTAAACTTTTTGTCTAATAAATTAAATTCACTTCATTTTTCTATCTTTTATATCATTTCACTTAGTTTTATATATACTTGATTGGTTAATATACAATCATTTAATGCTCTATGCTCATTTCTTTGAGTTAGATGAAAATAGGTTATTAAATCATCTAATTTATGATGTTTCAAATTCGGAAGCACTTTTCTTGCTATTCTTAAAGTATCCACATAGTCATTTGATAAATATGTATTTATATGCTCTTCCATATTATCGTAAAGGAAATTAATATCAAAATTAACATTATGTCCGACAATGATGTCCTTCCCTAAAAATGTTTTGAAGTTTTGTAAAACCTCTTCTAATTTTTTTCCTTCTTTCAACATCATTTCATTGGTAATCCCTGTTAAATTCGTTGTAAAATATCCCAGTTCCTCATTTGTTTTGATAAGTTCAGAAAAATGATCTACCTCTTCTTTATTTCTAACTTTAATGGCACTAATTTCAAGAATCTCTCCATGAAAAGAATCCAAACTTGTTGTTTCTATATCAACTACTGTATAATCTCCTACATCTTCGACCAAACTATGTCCTTTATATATTCTACAATTTTTATTAAGATTTCTCATACATTTACTCCTCTTCTAATATCCATTTAATCCCTTTTGCCATTCTCAAATCTGCTTCATGGAAATGATTTCCTTCATTTTCTTCATATATGGTTTCTATTCCTTGAGAATGATATATATTTTCTATTGCTTTTGTATGTTCTTCTACTGTTGCCAAAACTTGATTTCTAACTTTACTTTCTTTATTACCTAATGAAAAATACATACTTTGAACTTTAGATTTCATTCTATTTTCCTTAATATATTCTACAAAATTTAGAAACCAAAGGGAACCTGATGCAGATACAACTTTTTTAAATATGTCTGTTTTGTATGTAGCATATACAGCAAATAACCCACCTAGTGAATAGCCTGCAATGGCATAATAGGTTATGTCTTTTTGTAACTTCTTTTTCATGTAATCTTCTATCTTTGGTATTATTTCTGTTGTTAATTCCTCTATATACTCATCTGCTTTTCCTAAGAAATCTTCATCATGTTGGTTTAATTTGGGAGCAAACCATGGTGTCATTTCTTTATTCCAATCTAAATTAGATATAGAAACTAATATAAAATTAGGACAATGCAACTTTTCACATTTTTCAAAAACGACTCTTCCTTCTTCTTTATTATAGGCATGTAATATGACAACTGGTAATTCTTTTATATCTGTTTTCGGATATTGTATATTTACCTGTTTATGGTTGATGTTTAATTCTTTTATCATTTCTTATTTAACTCCTTACTTAATTTACTTGTAACACTTCTTGGACCTCTAATAGCATTTACTCCATATTTCTTTAATGTTTTAAATGAAAATTCTTCTTTGTTATATCTTTTTAACAATTTTAATTTCATAATCTGTGTAATAGACAAGTTTTTGTCTTGATAATCATAAGGAATATCTGTTTCTACAGCCATACATTTAAATAAAATAGCAGAATATGGTTGTGCTACATACAAATACACTGTATCCCCTTTTTGTATATGATTTGATTGTTTCCATGTAATGATATCTGTATCATCAAAAGCATGAACAACATCATAATATTTTGGATTTGCTGGAACAATCCATTCTCCTTTTACATTTAATGCTTCATAACTTGTATTGATTAATTGCATAATTTCTGTATCAGACAAGGTATCATCTAATATAATACATACCCAACTTTTTTTACTTAAATGATAAGCTGGATAAATTCCTTTTTGTTTTAAGTATGTTGGTACTTCATTATCTAATTTTACATTTAATACTTCAATTTCTCCTTTTTCTTTAGGAAACATCTTGCTCTTATCAATATTCATAATAATACCAAACCATTTTTCACTTCTTACATTTCTAAAAACGCCATGATTTGGAAACTTTTCCCATAAAAATTCAGGTTCTACCTGATATGTTTCTTTTATCAATTTGGCTATTCGATTTGATTGTTCGTAAATAAAATATTCCTTTTCAAAACAATGATCTGCTATGTCTTTCAAAATCTTTATATATTCTTCTTTTACAGTATTTACAAATTCCCCTACAGAATCTTCTACACGAAAATTGGTATATTCTTCTTCTATATCTAAATCATATACTTTTCCTTTCACATTGCCATTTAAATCTATATAAATATCTGCTCTAAATGTATCTTTCATAAAATTTTTGCTATAATGGTAGCTTTCATTTTCTTTTATAAATCCATAAGGTATTAATTTTTCTTTATTTAATTTCATCCTTTTAAAAATTTTTTCTTCTATATTCAATGCTAACACTTCCTTGAAAAATTATGATTTACAACATTATATTAGCACAAATAGGAGCAACTCTCAATAGAGGCACTCCATTAAACATATAATCAATTAATTTTATTGTTTTTTCTAGATATTCTAATCTTTTTTGATTTACTGCATATCCTTTTAACATATAGTCTTTTAAAATTTTTGTTGCCCATTTTCTGAAAATAATTCCTTCTTGAGATTTTACTCGATAACCAACAGATATAATCATATCTAAATTATAATAGTTAGTAGGTTTATCAGCAAATTCGGAAATTCCGAATTTAGTCATCGTTTCTTCTTCTTTTAATTCTCCCTCTTTATAAATATTCTTAATGTGCTCATTAATTGTAGATTTTGCTTTTTTAAACAATTCTGACATTTGTGCTTGTGTAAGCCACACTGTTTCATCTTTTAAGTTTACTTCTAATTTTACTCCTTGGTTTTCAAATAAAATGATCTCATTTTTCTTTTCTTCCATAAAACCACATCCTTTATAAAATTCAGTTTATCCAGATGTTTTTGCTTATAAGTATTAGCAAACTGTTGTTTGTATTATATGATATATTTATGGCTTTGTCAATCATTTTATTAAAATTTATTTAATTTTATTAATAAGTTAAACTTTTCCATATTTTTCAAGTATCTTCTTTGCATAAGAACATTCTGCAATAAGCTTTTTATTCTCTTTTTTTGCATTCTCTATAATACATTCTACCAACTTTCTTGCAATTCCTTGTCCTTGATATTCATTATTTACTTCTGTATGTGTTATATTCCAATAGTCTTCTGTTTTTAAAAAATCACATTCTCCTACTTGGATTGTATTATCATATGCAACTGCTCTATTTTTCTCTTTTTCAAATATAATTTCAATCATAATATTCCTCCTTATAGGCAATCTATTCTTAACATATAAACTTTTACTTTTAATTGATTTTATGGTTTTATCGTATCACAAATAAGAGTAATTATCAACATAATTACTCTATAGACATTCTCATTTTTAGTTTTTACTATTCTTTGTAACTTTATTTAATTTCTTAGCATTTTTTAACATAACAATTCCAGTTATAAAAATAATCAAACTAAACATTATGGCAGATATTCCATTTCCAACTGCATAATTTTCCTCTGGTTGCAAAGCTGTTAAAACCACTTGTGTTAAGACAAATGAAGTACATATGGATGAAAAGTTAATATATTTTTCATCCATATTTTTAATTCCTGAAAATTCTGATTTTTTAAATTTATCCTTTCCATATGACATCCTAAATTTTAAAATTTTCTAATTATTATATTATTCTTTATTTCTATTTAGATATGAATATATTGGATAATTTAAAACACATATTAATAATCCTATAACACCACAAATCATTCCTATTATCATATCTGTTTGATTTGGTGTTCCATGCATAATTCTACTCATTCCAAATCCCATAAGTAATGCTCCAACAATTCCAATTATCCAAGTCAATACAATTCCCCATTGAATAAGTGTATGTTCCTTTTTAGGATGATGACTTCTATATATTGGTATAATACATAATAATATAATGAAACCAACGATACTTACCACAATTCCTGCTTGAAACATATTCTATTCTGGAATTAAGCACATGCACATTCCTATTGCAAATACCAATCCTCCTATTGTTCCAAATATAATTTCTAATAATGTTTCTTTTTTCATTTTATTTTCCTCGTATAATGAATATATAGAAAAACATTATACGTATCCTTTCTTTAAAATTTTTTATTCTATA
>CALXKE010000039.1 GCA_944388805.1 uncultured Clostridia bacterium
CCTATAAAAAAGCCCAAAATATGCATGATAATTCTGGGATAAGTGCTTAAATTTTAAAAACTTACCGCCTGGTCTTTGCCATGACATACTCCACTAAAGTTCCCTCCATCCTTGTTTTCTGTAAGGATGTAGCCACATTTAGCTTCATCGCTCAATTCATGCTCATATATTATACAATGATTGCTCTTGCATGTCAACAGTTTTTGTGAATTTTTTCACTTTTCCTTGTAATTTTGTAAATATTATATATTACACTTTCTATATGTGCCAACCTTTCCATTTTTGTATAATTTCTTTTTTTCCACTAACACCTTTATTAACGTTATTTTTGTTGAATAAAAAAAGCGATTTTTCTTATTCAACAAAAAAATACCAAACAAAAAGTTTGGTATTTTAATTTCTATTAAATTTCCATAATAATTGGGATAATCATTGGATTTCTTTTGGTTTTCATAAAGATATAATCTCTCAAATTTTCTCTTGTTGCTGACTTTATGGTTCCCCAATCTCTGATACCTCTTTCTTCACATTTTTTAATTTCATGTCTCACAACTGATTTTACATCATCCATTAAGTTTTCAGATTCTCTTACATATACAAACCCTCTTGAAATGACATCTGGTCCTGCTACCACTTCTCCTGTTGCTGAATCCATTGTTAAAACAATAATGATTAGACCGTCTTGTGATAAATGTTGTCTATCTCTTAAAACAATACTTCCAACATCTCCTACACCTAATCCGTCTACAAGAACTCTTCCACAAGGGACCGTTGATGTAAATTCTGCTTTATCTTCATTAATTTCTAAAACTCTTCCATTTGCCATCATAATAATATGGTCTTTATCTATTCCCATACTTTGTGCTGTTTCGCTATGAGCAATTAATTGTCTGTACTCTCCATGCACTGGGATAAAATATTTTGGTTTTGCTAAAGCAATGATTAATTTTTGTTCTTCTTGACATGCATGACCTGAAACATGTACTGCTTCTAACGAACTATATACCACTTCTGCACCTATTTGCATCAAATCATCAATAACCTTTGATACAAATTTTTCATTACCTGGTATCGGAGTGGCAGATATAATTACCAAATCATTTGGTGTGATTTTTACTTTTCTATGATCTCCTGCTGCCATTCTTGTTAAGGCTGACATTGGTTCTCCTTGACTTCCTGTTGTGATAATAACCAAATTTTCATCAGCATAACTATTTATCATGTCAATATCTATAAAGATATTTTCAGGGCATTCGATGTATCCTAATTCTCTTGCAGTTTCAATCATATTTATCATACTTCTACCACATACTGCAATTTTTCTATTGTATTTCACTGCTGCATTTACAATTTGTTGCACTCTGTGTACATTTGATGCAAAAGTTGCCACTACAATTCTCTTGGTGCAATGTAAAAATAACTTATCAAAAACTTCTCCAACAGAACTTTCTGACATCGTAAATCCTTTTCTTTCTGCATTTGTACTATCAGACATTAATGCTAATATTCCTTGATTTCCTAATTCTGCAATTCTTCCAAAGTCCATAATTTTTCCATCAATTGGTGTATAATCCACTTTAAAGTCCCCTGTGTGTAAAACGGTTCCTGCAGGTGTTGTAATCGCTAACATAACAGAATCTGGAATACTATGTGAACTTCTTATAAATTCTACTTTAAAATTCTTTCCTAAAGAAATTGTTTGTCCTTGTATCACTTCATGTAATTCTGTACTTCTAAGTAATTTATGTTCCTCCAGTTTATTTCTAATTAATCCCGCTGTTAATTTTGTAGCATAAATGGGAATGTTTATTTTCTTCAATAAATATGGAACTGCACCTATGTGGTCTTCATGACCATGTGTAATAATTAACGCTTTTATCTTGTCTACATTTTTCTCTAAATAAGATATATCTGGTATTACTAAATCGATTCCTAGCATATCATCTTCTGGAAATGATAATCCACAGTCTACTACAATCATTTCATTTTCATATTCAAAAACTGTAATATTTTTCCCGATTTCATGTAATCCTCCTAATGGAATAATTTTCAAACTTGATTTCTTAAAGATGGTATCTGTCTCTTTCTTTCTTTTTCTTCTTGCTTTGATTGGTTTTACTTCTCTATTTTCTTCACTTTTCACTTTCATATTTTTTTTTTCATTTACTTTTTTCGTTTCTTTTACTTCATTTTTCTTTCTATTATATGGTCTTCTTGCTTTTTCTCCTTCTTTTTTTGCATTTTCTTTTTTTACAAATTTCTCATTGTTTTTTAAAATTTCTTCTGTCATAAAAACTCCTTTCTTCCTTTCCTTATTTTATATTTTCTCAATTTTACTAAACTTATACATTTTGTTTTGATTTTATGAATAATTGGGATTTTTTCGAACAAATTTATTGATATAAAAACCATATGAATTGACAAATTTCACTCATGAGAACTTTCCATTACTTTTATCTTTAGCAATTTTATTAAATTCCTAAAATCTAAAGTTTTGTCTTCTTAAAACTTTTTGCTCAATTTTTTCATACACTATGATTATTTCTTACATTTAAATATCATTTTCTACAATGTAAAAATACAATGAATATGACTCCTATATAAAAATATAGGAATAAACATTATCTTCTATTTTTTATTTTCATCTTTTGTATAACCGCTTAATATATATTTTTCTCTTAAATAAATATATATTCTCTCATTTTTCATAAATAAACTTGTTTTTAAAATCTCATTCTTAATTATTTACTTTTATTATCTCATTTTTTAGTTCACTTTTAACAAAGTACTTATTTAATAAAATCTCATCCTTTAGCTCTAAAGCTAACAACTTGTTATATTTTACTATAAAATATTAAAAAAGTCAAATTTTATAAAATTTGACTTTTTATATTTCCATTTGTGTTCCCAAAAATGTGGCTGCTGATTGAGCAATTTTCTTTTCTACTTCATCCATTTTTTGATTTGCTTCTTTAGACATTAATATAACTGTTCCTATCGTATCTCCATTTGAAATAATTGGATATACCACTTGTGCATTATATTTTCTTTCATGATTATCATTTTTCGTAATCGGCATTGCTACGTCACTATTTTCCTTACTTGTATAAACTTCTTTATCTTCCATTAATTGTTCTAATTCCGGACTTACATCTTGTTCTAGAAATTCTTTTTTAGAACCTCCTGATACAGCAATAACTGTATCTTTATCTGTAATACATGCAATATGTCCTGTTGTTTTGGCTAAAGTTTCTGCATATCCTGCTGCAAATTCTGACAGTTCTCCAATTGGTGAATATTTTTTTAATATCACTTGCCCTTCTCTATCTGTAAATACCTCTAATGGATCCCCTTCTTTTATTCTTAAAACCTTTCTAATTTCTTTTGGTATAACAATTCTACCTAAATCATCTATTCTTCTTACGACACCTGTTGCTTTCATAATTTTCCTCCCTTTTGTTTTATAAATTTGTTATATTGTTATTATTTCTTATTGTTTCTTTTTTATTCATTTTTTGTCATAAAAAGTTCAATTCTTTATATTCGGTAAAAAGTTATTTTTATTTAAATTTTTCAATCTTAATGACTATTTTTCAACTTCGCTTTTTTGTTTTATAGCTATTGTTAATACATCTATCTTTTTAGGCATTGCTTCCTGTAATATTTTGCAACATTCATTTGCAGTACTTCCTGTTGTAAAAATATCATCAATTAATAAAATAGATTTATTTCTTAATATTTCTCCATTTTTTAATTTATATACATTTTTTATATTTTCTTTTCTTTGTTCTTTATTTAATTTACTTTGTTCAATAATATTTCTTGTTTTTAATAAACAATTCGTTTGTAACTGTATCTTTGCATCTTTACTTAATTTTTTTGCAATCACTAAACTTTGATTATATCCTCGTTCCTTCATTCTTTTTTTACTAATAGGAACTGGAATCACAATATCATAACTTTGTAATTTTTCAAAAATCTTTTTATTTTTTAAGATAAAATTCACAAAACCAATATACATATATGATTTTTCATTAAATTTGTATGCTAATAGTAATTGTCTTATCATTCCTTCATATGGGAATATAGAAATTAATTCTTGAAAATAACACTCTTGCAAATCTTCCTTTGTGATTTGAAATATCGCTAACTTTTCTAACATATTCCTACATTTTACACAAAGTCCTTTTTTATTAATTTTTCCACAAACACTACATACTTGTGGAAAAATCGCATCTTCAATTATATCAAAAAATCTTTTTATCACCTCTTCTTGTATTATTATTAAAGAACAACTAAACTTTATTTTATCAAACTGATACATTTATTATAAGTTTCTCAATTTATATTCCAATCCTGTATTTCTTTTTTTACTGTCAATATTTTGTATCATAAATTTTACAATTTTCTCACTTCCGATAACAATTAATAATTTTTTTGCCCTTGTAATTCCTGTATATAACAAATTTCTGGTTAGTAGGACTGGTGCTGATGGTGGGATTACCATAATGACAACATCAAATTCACTTCCGTTGTGCTTTATGTATTGTAATGGCATAACTATGCTCTATTTGCTCTAACTCTGTATAATCATAATAAGCTGTTTTTTCATCATCAAACTTGATTTCGATAATCTTATTTTTTTCACTTACTTCTGTTATCGTTCCGATTTCTCCATTAAATACACCTTTTCCAACTTCCACATCACCTGTTCTTGTTTCCTTTTCCCAATCCATATCGTAATTGTTTTTGACTTGCATGATTCTATCTCCAGCACGATAAATAGCTCCCATATTGGCTTTTTCAGGTAACCCTTGTACATTAGGATTTAATCTTTCTTGCAATGCTTTATTCAATTCTCTTGTTCCAAGCATTCCTTTTTTAGTAGGTGTTAATACTTGTATATTTTGGAAAAAGTCATAATCTCCATAATTTTTTAATCTCCCTGTACATAAAGACAAAACTTGTTCTAAAATCTTTTCTTGTGAAGATTCATTAATATAGAAAAAATCCTCCATGGTTTCTTCTGTATAATCTTCATCTCCTTTTGTGATAAAGGGTTCTCCATTATTTACTCTGTGGGCATTTAAGATAATTTTTGATTTTGCAGCTTGTCTAAAAATTTTATCTAAATGAACTGTTACCACTTTTTCAGAGGCTATTAAATCTTTTAATACACTTCCTGGTCCTACTGAAGATAATTGATCACAGTCTCCTACCAAAATTAATTTTGTTCCTTTATAAATACATTTTAATAAATAGCTCATGACAAACATATCTACCATAGATAACTCATCTACAATAATCAAATCTGCATCAATTGGTGCCCCTTCATATTCTGTACTGGTTTGATAAAAATTATTTTCATCTATTTTTCCAATTTCTAATAACCTATGTAAAGTAGAAGCCTCTTTCCCTGTTGTTTCTGTCATTTTTTTAGCTGCTCTACCAGTTGGCGCACATAATACCACTTTATTTCCCTTTTGTTCATAAATATCAATAATACTTTTGATAATGGTTGTTTTTCCCGTTCCAGGTCCACCTGTAATTATGGTAACATTATTTTCATTTACCAATTCAATTGCTTCTCTTTGTTTTTCTGATAATTCTATATTGGAATTTAATTCTATCATCTTTAAGATAATTTGTATGTTTTTTATTTTTTTCACATTAGAAGCTTCTTGCAATCGTTTTATTCGAAGTGCAATGTCTTGTTCTGTATAATAAAAATTAGATAGATAAATCCATGTTCCTGTTCCATCGTTTCTTTCTTCTATGACAATTTCATCATTTGCTCTTAATTCTATTAATCCATCTTCTATATTTTCTGTCATCACATCTAACAAAGAAATAACAAATTCAATTAAATTTTCTTTTATAACACATGCATGTCCATTATAGGTTGCTCGGATTAAGGCATATTTAATTCCACTTCTAATTCTTTTATCATTATCATAGCTGATACCTAAATCTAATGCCATTTTATCAATTTGCTTAAAGTCTACACCTCTTGCAATATCAATTAAGATATATGGGTCATTTTCAATTTGCTCTATTGCATTTATGCCTAATAATTCATATACTTTTTTTGCAAATTCCGCTCCAATTCCAAATCGCTCTAAAAAACCAACAATTTGCCAAACTTCCCAATTTTCTAAAAAACTTTCTGCAATATCTATTGCTTTTGATTTTGAAATACCTTTCACTTCTGCTAAACGTTGTGGTTCTGTCTTAATCACTTGTATGGTATCTTCTCCAAATCTACTCACAATTCTTTTGGCTAACGCTTCTCCTACACCTTTTATATTTCCATTTGCTAAATATTTTTCTAATGCACCTACTGTTTGTGGCATCAATTTTTCAAAAGTTTCTACTTTAAACTGTCTTCCATATTTTTTATGTTCCACAAAATTACCAATAACTTTTAAATTATCTGCACTTGCCACAAAAGGTAAATAACCTACAATCGTAGTCTGCTCCTCTTCTGTATCAAATTCTGCTATCATATAACTATTTGTTTCATTGTAATAAATAATGTCTCCAACTTCTCCTACTAATTCCATGTATATCTCCTAATCTTTTTTTACTTTATTCTTAGTTTAAAAAAGAATTAGTATATTGCTAGGCAAACAAATATTAAATTTATGAGATGTGCTTTTGCACATTGATTAAATTTAATATGAAGTTTAACGACGCAAGATGCTGATTATTTTTTAAACTAACTCGTCCATTGCCATCTTATATTGCTCCTCGTTAGGTGCCTTTCCATGCCACCCCACTTGATTTTCCATATAAGATACACCTTTACCTTTTATCGTTTTTGCAATAATGCAAACTGGTTTTTCTTTTATGTGTTTTGCTACATCAAAAGCATCTAAAATTTCTTGCATATTATGTCCGTCAATTTTGATAATCTCAAATCCAAAACTTTTAAATTTTTCGTCAATTGGATATGGGCTCATAACTTCTTCAACTGTTCCATCAATTTGCAAATTATTGTTATCTACAATCACACATAGATTATCCAATGCATATTTTTTAGCAGACATAGCTGCTTCCCAAATTTGTCCTTCCTCGATTTCTCCATCTCCTAATACACAATATACTCTATAATCTTTCTTATCCATTTTTCCTGCAATTGCCATTCCCACAGCAGCTGATAACCCTTGTCCTAATGAACCAGTTGTCATATCAACACCTGGAATTTTATTCATATCTGGATGTCCTTGTAAATAGCTATCTAATTTTCTAAATGTTTTTAAATCTTCTACTGGAAAAAAACCTCTATTGGCTAAACAACTATACAAAGCTGGTGAACAATGTCCTTTTGATAATACCATTCTATCCCTATCTTCCCATTTTGGATTTTTTTCATCAATGTGCAATTCATTAAAATATAGTACAGTTAGAATATCTGCCACAGATAATGAACCTCCTGGATGTCCAGATTGACTACTATATACCGCTTCAATAATCCCCTTTCTTACTTCTTTTGCCATATTTTCCAATTCTTTTACCCCACCTATTTTCATTACACACACCTCTCTTTTTTTATCTTTTTATACTATATCATGATATGAATGATTTTTCTAGCTTTTTTATTTAATTATCCTTTTAAATTTCTTTTTTTCTTTTCTTCATTGACAGTTCTGAAAAACAATGGTAAATAATAAGTATTAATAAGATATTAAAATTGTTTTATTAAATAGAAAAAGCTCTATTTAATATGAAAGGAGTTTATTATGTTAGATGATTATATAAAAAATACCAAGGAAGAAATGATTCAAAAACTTCAAGAATTAATTCAAATTCCAAGTGTATATGCAGAATCTAAAAATCCTCTAATGCCTTTTGGAGAAAATGCCAATAGAGCATTAGAATATATATTGGACTTAGGAAACAAGTTAGGTTTTAGAACAAAAAATATAGATGGTTATTGTGGCTATATCGAGTTTGGAGAAGGTGAAGAAATGCTAGGCATTATTGGACATTTAGATGTTGTTCCTAGTGGTGATAATTGGACTTACCCACCTTTTTCCGCCACTATATTTGATAACAAAATTTATGGTAGAGGTGCTATTGATGATAAAGGGCCAGTTATTGCTTCTTTGTATGCGATGAAATATGTATTGGATAATTGTAAAGTGAATAAACGTGTTCGACTAATTTTAGGCTTAAATGAAGAAAATGATTGGAAATGTATTCATTATTATAAAGCACATGAAGAATCTCCTACTATTGGATTTAGTCCAGATGCTGATTTTCCTTGCATCTATGCTGAAAAATCGATTTTAACACCATATTTTTCAATGGATTATTCTACTCAAAATTCACCAATTACAATCCAAGAAATGGATTGTAACCATAACGCCATTAATGTTGTTTCTAAAATTTGTAGTACTATCTTAAAAATTGATTCTTCAATTATGATGGAAAATTTTATTAAGGATATTAAAACAATATTAGATAACTATGATTTTGATATTGATATCTACAAATTAAATGATGAAGAAGTTAAATTAACTTCACATGGTGTTGGTGCTCATGCTGCTCACCCTGACTTAGGTGTGAATGCCATTTCTCGATTGGTTATTGTTTTAGATGAAATATTTAAAACCTATCATTGTTCTATAGAATTATTTGATTTCTTCACAAAATATATTCACACAGAATATGATGGTAAAAGCCTAGGTATGGATTATAAAGATGAATCTGGCTCATTAACTTTAAATGTTGGAAACATTTGTCTTGAAAATAACATTTTAAAAATAGGATTAAATTTAAGAATCCCAATTCATACTTCTATTGAAGATATCGAAAAAAGATTTTTAGATTGCTTATCTGATTATAAGAATATCACTTATAAAAAAGCATCTTCTAAACCTGCTCTATATATTCCAAAAGATAATTATTTGGTTAAAACACTTTGTGATATTTATAATGAAGAAGCCAATTCTTATTTAGAACCAATTGCAATTGGTGGTGCCACATATGCTAGAGCCTTCGATAATTGTGTTTCTTTTGGAGCCAATCTTCCTGGTCAAAAAGATATGTGTCATCAAACAGATGAATTTATTTCTATTGATAATTTGCTATTTGCATGTAAAGTATATGCAAAAGCGATTTGTGAATTAGGAAAATAAATTTTCTCATCTAAACTCCTACACCCCTCAAGGCGTTCTGCCAAGAGGGGTGTTTTCTTATTATTTATTTCATATTTTATTCTTATATTATTCTTGCTCAAAAATTTGATTAAATTCTTGTTCATTAATCTTTTCTTTTTGTAATAATGTTTCTGCAATTTTATCTAGTTTATCTCTATGTTCTTTTAATAAAGTAATTGCATCATTATATGCTGTATCAATTAATGTTTTTACCTCTTCTCCAATTTTATCTCCAATGTTTTCACCAAACATTTGCATTTCATATGGTTCTTTACCTTGGAAATCAATTGGTCCTAATTTATCACTCATACCATATTTCGTTACCATATCTCTTGCAATTTGTGTTGCTACTTCAATATCATTACTTGCTCCAGTAGAAATATCATCTAATACTAATCTTTCAGCAGCTCTACCACCTAAAAGGGCAATTAATTTTTCTTGCATTTCTGTTTTTGAAATATAGTATTTATCTTCATTTGATTTATACATCGTATATCCACCAGCAACACCTCTAGGTATAATAGACACCTCTTTTACATTTGTCTGTGTTGGCAAATATCTACTAACAACGGCATGTCCAGCCTCATGATAAGCTGTCAATCGTTTATCTTTATCTGATATCACTCTATCTTTCTTTTCTAGACCAACTGTTACCTTTTTAACAGCTTCTTCTATATCATCATTCTCAATTTCTTCATGTTTGCTTTTTGTTGCAACAATCGCTGCTTCATTTAAGATGTTTTCAAGCTCTGCTCCTGTAAATCCTGCAGTATCTTCTGCTATACTTTCTAGATTGACATCATCTGCTAATTTTTTATCTTTACTATGAATTTTTAAAATTTCTAATCTTCCCTTTAAATCTGGTGTTGGTATGGTAATTTGTCTATCAAATCTTCCTGGTCTTAATAATGCTTTATCTAGCATTTCTGGTCTGTTAGTTGCGGCTAAAACAATTATCGTTTCTTCAGAACCAAATCCATCCATTTCTACTAACAATTGATTTAAGGTTTGATTATTTTCTGATTCTGCACCATTATTAGATGTTCTTCTTGAACCAATGGCATCAATCTCATCTATAAATACAATACAAGGTGCTAGCTTTCTAGCTCTTTCAAATAATTTTCTAACACGAGAAGCACCAAGTCCTGCAAACATTTCAATAAATTCTGAACCACTCATAGAAATAAATGGTACATCTGCTTCACCTGCAATTGCCTTCGCAATTAATGTTTTTCCTGTTCCTGGTTTACCATATAAAAGGATTCCTTTCGGAACTCTTGCTCCCATTTTTGTATATTTTTCTGGTCTTTTTAAGAAATCAACAATTTCGATTAATTCTCCTTTTTCTTCTTCTAGTCCTGCAACATCATCAAATCTTACTTTTGTTTTTCTTTCTGTCTCATCATATACTTTTCCTTTTTCTCCCATTCCTTGCATTTTAAATATCATGATAAATAATGCAACCATAATTAATGTTGGTAATATAGAAAACAATGTCGTTGGTAATTGTGCAAGAAAACTTTGTGGTTTTTGAATTAGTTCTATTTCATTACCTTCTGCAACTTTTGTTTGAATTAATGTAATAAATGCTTCTGTATCTGGAATGATAGCTGTTTTTTCTTCTTCTTCATTTCTAATCGTTATTTTTGCGGTTCTACTTCCTGTTGTTAATTCTACTTTTTCAACATTTCCATAAGAGATTTCCTTAATTAAATCAGTATATGCTAATGTATCTTCATCTTCTTCCTGATTATTTTGATTATAAATAATAATTCCTGCAATGACTATAACAAGTAAGATAATTAATCCAACTAGTAATAAAAGTAATTTTTTGCTTTTTTCTTTTTCGTTATTTTTATTCTTATCTTTATTCATCTTTCTTCCTTTCTTTCCCCTTTATGCATTAGAACCTTCTGGTTCATCATGGTTTACATTACCTTCATTTTCCTTCTCTTCTTTTTTATCTTTTGATTCTTCTTTATCCTTTTTTTGTCTTTCCTCTTTTTCTTTTTGCTCTTTCTTATCTTTTTCCTGATCTTCTAATTCTTTTTTTACAATCTGTTGTGCTTCTACAATTTTCATTACTTCTGCTTGTTTTTTCATTAATTCTGTTTTTAAAATAAATATTGCTGCTAGCAAATAAATTGTTGCGACTGTCACATACATAATACTAAAATATTCAATCGTAAAGCTAAATAGCATATTTACAATTAAATAAATAATATTTAATATTGTTGAAAGTGTTAATGCATAAACAGCCATATTAAATACAGCTACATATCGCATTTTCATCTTCAATATCCACATGGTGAAATATCCAATAATACCAATGATAATTGCATACCATAAAGTATTTATGAAATACATGGTAAAACTATAAATAAACAAACTAACAAACACACTAAAATACAATGTATTAATTTGTCCATTTTGTACATAGTTTACAACATCTTGTTTATTAAATTCTGTTAAATTCATACTATTGAATGATTCTTGATAATTATAAGACACTTCTCCTATCATAGTAATATTTTTTAAAATCGCTCTATCTTTTAATACTACAGCGCCTATTCCATATTCATTGATTTGATTCAAATATTGATTAATGGTTTCTTCTGAATCTGTATTTGTATCTACTATAATTTTTCCAAATTGTTCATTTTCAATAACAATTGCTTCTTCCGAATCAACAGTCAACGTTCCATCACTATATGAAAAATCCGGAAATTCATTTTCAAGATAGTTCGTTCCTTCATTTATCATTTGATATGTTTGATATAGTGTCCATATACTTAAGACAATTGCCAAAACTACTACCAATTTTGCAATATAAGCTACTGCTTTCCCTACACCTTCTGCTGCCATCTCTGGATACTTTTCTATATTAAAAATAGAATATTTTACTTTTTTAAAAAATCCTATTCCTTTTATTTTTTTATATTCTTCTTTCTTTTCCTCTACCTGATTATTTTTATCTTCTGAAGCCATTATCTGTACTCCCTTCTAATATTAGAATCTACATACTTTGGATTGATATCAAATATTGCCCTTTCTCCTATGTTTACATTTTTACCTGTTATATCACAAACAACATGGTATGTTCCAACTCTTCCTAGAACTTTACATTTATTATCACCAATTTTTACATACATATTTTGATTTTTAAAGAAATCTTTGACATCTCTTACAATATATCTTAGTTTGTCTACCCATCTAAACATATCTCTTCCTGTTTCTATATTAATTCCATCCATATACCCTGCTGGTATTAAAGCTATCTTCGTATTTTTATTAGTTGTATATGTATTAGAATATCCAATATTAAATCCTTTTGGTAATTCTTTTATCTCTGAAACCTCTGCTTCCAAATGTGCAATTCTTTTTAAGCCTAAGTTATTTCTAAAAGCAATTCTTCCTAAAAAAGCTGACCCAACTCTTACAGCATTTAAATGCATATTGGGGAATTTAATAAAAGCTGACGAATTACAAATGTGTAACATGCCTGTTTTTATGTTATTCTTCTTTAATACTTCAATCACATTCATAAATCTATCAAATTGTAATTTTGTATATTTGTCATTAAAAAAACTAACAGAAAAATGTGAAAATGTTCCTTCTATTTTTATATTTTCTATACCTTTTAATGCCTCTACTATAGAATCTCTATCAGAATAGATAAAACCATATCTTCCAAAACCTGTATCAATTTTTAGATGTGCTCTAATTTTTTTATTCTCCTCTTTAGCTACTTCTTCTGCTACTTGTATATCTTCTATTGAACCAATGGTAATAATAATATTGTTATCTACTAATTTTTTCACATCTTCTTTGATTGCGGTTGAAGATAACATTAAAACATCTTCTTTGATACCCGCTTCTCTTAATTGCAAAGCCTCTTCTATTGTAGATACTGCAAAAAATGAAATACCATTATCAATCAACAACTTTGTAAACTCTACTAATCCTAAGCCATATGCATTTCCTTTCACAACAGCAATAATCTTTACTTTTCTACCATTATCATCTGGTCCATTTGTTTCAGCATGTTTCTTTATTTGTTCTATATTATGTACTAAATCATTTTTTTCTATAACTAAAGCTTTCATTTCTTTTCCTTTCATAAAACACTAGGGACAGGTCAAATTGTTTCATTTTGGAACGATTTAGCCTGTCCCTATCGTTCCAATTACTTTTGATTTAAACTTTTTCTCTTTAATTGTCTTAATGTTCTAAAAGCTTTTTCTGAAAATTTATACAATTTATATTTTAATGGTTTAAAAGGATAATATACTTCTCCTATAAATTCTGTAAATGTCGCACCAAATCCTTTTTTAAATCTATATAATCCATATTGTGGGTGACTTTCATCTACAACACCTGATACTCCTCTAAAATCATAAACATCATCATGTCTTGCAATTGCCATTTTAATCATTTCCCATTGCAATAAATAGTTTGGCATTAGGTTTCTATGTTTATTGCTACTTGCACCATATAAATACCATGTTTTGTTTCCATAGAAAATTGGAATAACACCTGATATTGGTTCTCCATCATAATATGCCATTAAAACTTTCATATGTTCTGGTCCTAAACAATCATACATTTTTTCAAAATACTCTAATGGTCTAATAATAAAGCCATCTCTTTCCCCAGTTTCCACCATAATTCTGTGGAAATCTTTTAAATCTTCTTTTGTTCCATCTTTTACAGTGACACCTTTTCTTCCTGCTAACCTTATATTATATCTCCATTTTTGATGAAATCCAGCCATAATTTCTTCTTCTGTTTTACCTTTGATGTCTAAACGAAATACATATCTTGGTTGTATTTCATCTTTAAAATCTTTGGCATCATCTTTGATTTTATATCCTAAATCTGTAACGATTTTTCTAAATTCTTGATCGTCACTTACAATATCTGGTTCAGTTCTTAATACAAATGCATTATATTTTTTAGCTAATTCTTTTGCTCCATCTGTTAATTGTTTCATAACATTTTCATCATGAATATCACAAACAGGTCCTCTTGATGAATACATCATATTACCAAATATAGGCATTTTTCTTACCCATACACATAAAGAGCCTATAATGTTTTTGTTTTCATCTTCAGCTAATATAACTTCTGGCTTCCAGTTTGGCTTTTTTACTTCTGCCCATTCTAATGATTGTTGAAAGTTGCATCTTTCATGTCCTTCTAAAAATTTTTTATATTCTTTTTTTGATTTTTCATCTGTTACAAATCTCATGTTTTTCTCTTCCTCCTAGCTATTTGCAATACATGAGTATTTTACACCAATATGTGGTTTTTTACAAGTAATTTATGTTATTTTTTGGTGAATTCTTGACGAAAATTATTATTTGTATCTATTATCTTTTTTACTTTAAATGTTATTTATGAGCTACTATATTTTCCTCTTTTTTTGCTTTTTCTCTAGAAATTATGGTATAATAAGTGAAAGGGCTTTCGCTCAATAAATTTTAGGAGGTTTTATTACCATGAAACGGAAACAGTTTTTATTGCCTTGCTTGTTAATGGTCACTACTATCATCCTTACAGGATGTGGAAGTGATGAAGAATACAAACAAGAACTTCAGGCAGAAATCCAGGAACTTGAAAATGAAATTGAGCAACTTGAATCTATGCGAGATGGATTAATCTCAAAAGACGATATCTCGTACATCATTGAGATAGAAATATCTCAAACACATTACACTCTTGACATCGATGAGTATCTAAAAGATGCTATGAATGCAATTACCATCCCCATTGAAGTTTCTCAAGAGTATTACTACTCCGTTGATGTAGGTGATACGTTAAATAGTGAATTGCGAGTAGGTTCTGCTTTATTTAAGGGTTCCTTTGGGAGTTGGGACATCACTGTCAAGGACAAAGAAACTGTGGAAAATCACTAAAAAGCATTGAGAACGGTATCTAGTAATTAAGAGGTACCGTTCTCGTTATATTTAATAATTTTGGTGGAGGTGAGGAGAGTCGAACTCCTGTCCATAATACCTTCCAAATAGACTTCTACAAGTTTAGTTTATTTTTTATATTCATCTAACTTACACCAATAAACAGGTTTAAATTAGATATAGCTTTTAAAATACCCACTACCTCCAAAGCAAAAGTAGCTTTGTTTCCTACTAATATGACACTTTATCTAAATGCGTAGGAACATTTAGGAAAGCGTAGCTGCAACTAGGCAGCTAAAGCATACTCATTATTATTTTCTGCGTTTATATTTAGTTTCCCGTTTTTTTAAGTGGCCAACGAGAATCCACTACTTGCTATCTATCCTTCTAGTATTATGTCGAAACCAAGTACACCCCCATGTACCTATAATATTATACAATATTTATATACTTTTATCAATAATCAAATTTTATTAATAATTGAAAATACTGTAAAAGATATCATAATTATAATTTTCTTTATTTATATTAAACGATTAAAGTTTCTTCTTGAATATATAAATCTTCTCATTATCATAATATTATTTTCAACAGTATAAAATGCAAAATAATTATTAATTTTTATTTTATACCAAATATATATATCTTTATCACTCAATTTAAAAGATTTATATCCTTTCGGATTATAGCTTCTTTTTATAATCTCTTTTTCCACTAGTTGTAATAAATTTTCAGCAGCTATCTCATTTCGCAATTCATTAACAATGTATTTGAATACACTTTCTATGTCTTTCTTAAAAGTTTCACTATATTCTACTTCAAAACTATTTTTCTCCATTAATTATCCCCCT
>CALXKE010000040.1 GCA_944388805.1 uncultured Clostridia bacterium
TATTCGGCAATTATGTTGCATATAATTCTATATTTACACCATTATTTTTAGTTATATGTCACATAAGTACAGTTATGTTACATATATTTTGTTTTAATTTTTTGCCCTATATATAACATATAGAGCAATAATAAATTTACTCTTTATCAGTCTGATTTTTCCTATAATAGAACATAGAAATTATGACATACATACCTTGCAAAAAACCGTTTTTATAATACAGTTGATTTTCTCTAATATAGTAATCTGAAGTTCTAGAATTTCTTTCTTCAATAATATCAATTAATTTTTTTCTGCTTTTAGGATGTACTCTTTGGTCTATAAATTTGTATAGCTTTTCTGATATTTTTGAATTTTCTTTGCGAAGTCTATCAAGTTCTCTGTCTTTCATATCGAAAGCATCGGAATCTTCCATTTTTTCAAATACCAGTTCAAAAAAATCTTCTTTATTATCTTCCATAGTACTCCCCTCCCTTCATATAGTAATTTTATAAAATGTAATTTTATAAAGGAATGTTCAAAAAATGGAAATTTTTTTAGCTTGTATCGACTGATACAACAATGATAGAGTACAATTTTTGAAAATAAATTTTAAAAACCACATAAAAAATAAAAGAAAACATTGATATATCAATGAAAAAATTTTTTATTTTGTGTTTATTGAAATAACTAAAAAAACTCTGTAAAATATTAATGTGTAATAAGATTTATGTTATAGTTATTAGACTATAACTACCCATAAAAGAATAACTTTTATGGCATAACTACTAAAATTTATAGTTAGTAGTAGTATTTCTACATTTTTACAATGTAGCATAAAATGGGTATTTAGCATAACAATTATATAGATTTTTTTGTTGTGCTTAGATATAAAAAGAAAGTAATCATTCTAAAAGTTTTATTCCCACCCCCTCTTTTAGAAACTACTTTCTCTTTTTTTGCCCAAATTAAAGGAAAGGAGGATATATCAAAAAAATCTTTTTTACACAAAAATATAGGAAGGAGATTTAGTTATTATGAAAAATGGATTTAGTTTTGAACTATATGAAACTATATTTACAAATTGTTTTTTACATAGTTCAAGATATTCTAATGGAGATTTACAACTTAGCTTATTTGGTATTGATCCAGCCACAAATGAAACTGCACATTTTGCCGATATTTCACTAGAACAAAATAGCAAAGTGCTTGGAGAAGATGAAATTGTGGTTGACTGTAAGTTTAAACCTACCCTAATACCACAGCTATTAGAACTTGGTATTATCAAGAATCAAACAGGAGTATGTGTTGTAAAAGGCAACATATATCCAATTTACACTATTGATACAAGCAAAGTACAAAATAATTACTGTTATGCAGAAGAATTAATAGCTGCATAGGTAAATGAAAGGAATGAAGTATTATGGAACAAACAAGGTATGTAAATTTACCAGTTATCGGAAGAGTACAACACGGAGAACAAGTACCAACTGCAAATGGAGGAAAAAGAGCAAAAGAATTAGGTCATTTTATAGCAAAAGTGCAAGACCAATATATGCAAGGATATTTACGAAAGTTTGACCAGATGTATAAAGGAAAAACAAGTATTGAAATTGAGTTTATTACAGAAGAACCTTTTTCTGCAAAGTATTCAAGAAGTAATCAATCTGGGCAAGTATGCTATTGTATGTTTGGAACAGATGAAGCAAATCAAAAGACACCAAATGGTTGGCAAAAAATAAAATGTTTAGGACAGGAATGTCAATATAGACAGAAAAAACAAGTTGGTCCACCTGATTGTAAAAAAGTAGGTTGGTTAAAATTTCTTATACCTGCTATTGCAACAGATAGAATATGGCTTATGAAAATTACAAGTGGACAGGCAGTAGATACTTTAAATCAATATTTTTCTTTACAGAAAGAACAAGGACAAAGTGTTAAAGGAAAATATATTTTATTTCTAAAACAAGTTGAAAATTCAAAAAATGGAAAAACATTTAATAACTATATAATCGATATCATAAAAAAAGAAGATTTTATTTCTAATACTACCTCACAAAATAATAAAAATTCACAAGAACAATCCACAACAAATGAACAAATTGTGAATAACAATGTAGAAAATAATAATAAAAACACAACTGAAATTCCAAAAGAAGAACCTAAAAAGAAAACTACAAGGAAAAAAGCTAAAAAAATAACAAAAATTGAAGTATCAGAAAATCCTAATGTAGATAAATGCTACTATTTTACAAATCATCATACAGAAGAATTTATGAAATCTGGAAAACCAAAAGAGTATTTTATTGGAGAATTTTACGATATGACAGATAAACCAGTTAATTTTATTGTAAAACCTGAATTAATTGAACCACTACTTGAATGTGGCATTGGTTCTGTTTTAGAAACAGAAATACAAGAATTTAAAGACAAGAAAATATTAACAGATTTTAAATTCGTACAGAATAATGAAAAAGAAGCACAAAAAAATATAGCAGCATAAGAAAGGGGACTCTTATACTACTACAATCTATTTACGATTATCATTTGTATTGTTGTTTTTATAATACACAAAAACTTAAAATAAGTCAATGGTCAAAAAAATAAAAAAAGGAGAATATACAAAATGAACAATAAATTCAAAAATAAAAATAAGGTTTTTGTATGTGGTCCTGGTGAAAATGCTGGAGTTTTGTATAAAAATGTACCAGCTATTATTATTGAAAGAGATCCGTATTATCTGGATTATTTAGTCAAATTTAAAGATGGTACGGAGGACTGGATAGAAGAAAAATATTTGCGAAAACCTTATGAAAGAAAATATCAAAAATATAGAAAAAGGAAAAAGTCAAGGAAAAGGAGTTAAGAATTATGAAGATAAATTATATAAAAACAAAAGGATTTAGAAAGTTTGAAGGAGTATTTGAAACTAATTTATATGATGTTACTTCTATTAGTGGAAAAAATCGCTCTGGAAAAAGTAATATCCTTTATGCTATTGTAAATACACTTTTAGGAACTAACTTAACAGGAGATGAAAAATCTTGCCTTATCAATAAAAATGTGGATAGCTCTTATGGTGAACTACATTTTACAGATAATCAGGGAATTAGCCATATACTAATTCGTACAAAAAATAGAGTTGGAACAAAAAATAATTCTATTTTACTTGATGGAAAGAAAGTAACCCCAAATGATTTAATCAACTACTACAAAGATAAAAAATTGTTTTTATCTATTATAAATCCATTATATTTCTTATCTAAAAAACCTGCAGAACAGAAAGAATTAGTTGATAAATATTTGTCTGATATAAGACCAATGGAAATATTTAATAGCCTTAGTGATTTGCAAAAGCAGAATTTATTAAAAAGATATTTTAAAATTCATGTAAGAGAGATTTATGACAAGTTTAGTGAGCAAGAATTAAAAGAACTTTATATTTCTAATAAATTACAGAAAATTACTAATAAACAGTTTGAAGAACTATCACAAAAAGAATTATTTAGTAGTTTTAAAGATGTTATTTTAAGAGATATAAAGTATTATTATATGCTTTCTCCAAAAGAACAAGAAGAGTTTATAAATACCCATCTTTTAAATATTTTTATGGATATTGCGTATGATAATTTAAGTAATGAAGAACAAAAGCTATTAGAAGGTATCCCACAAGATATACCTACTTACATATCAGACTTAAATCAAGACATAAAGAAAGCAGAAAGTTATATTACTTCTTTAAATGGCAAAATTGATTATGCACAAAATATAGCAAATGAAAAATTACCTGAAGTAAAAAAATTTGAAAAGGAAGTTGAGCTTTCACTTGCTTATCAAGAATTAAATTCACTATCAAATGACAAACAAATTAAAGATAAGGAAAATCAAAAGCAAAAGGTAGAAGATTTAGAAAAAGAAATTTTAAATATATCAACAGAAATTACAGAACTTGCAAAAACTATGAAATCAGGAAAACAAAAATATTTAGCAATAAAAAATGGTACAGACTGTCTTTGTCCTACCTGTGAGCAAACTATAAAAGATGAGGCAAAAGAAAAAACTATTGCTAATATGAGAAAAAATTTAACAGATGCTTTTAATCGAAAGAATACATTAGAAGCAAAGGAAAAAGATTTAAAATTTAAACTTACAATGGAAAAGTGTCATTATCACGCATTTGGTGGTGATACTAGTATAGAAAATAATAAAAGAATTGCTAATATAAAGGAAAAGATAGATAAGTTAGAATTAGAACAAAAAGAAATAGAAAAATTTAATAATGAAATTTCTATTAAAGAAAAAAATATAAAAAGTGCTAAAAGCGACATATCTAATTTTAATAAGCAAATTTCTATACAAAACAAATATATTAGTGAATTAAAAGATGCAAGAAAAGTAGCTCAAAAATTATATATTGGCTATATTGAAGAAAAAATGAAACTTGCCAAACATTACTTAAAAAATGTAAAGGTACAATTCTATTCTGTATTAAAGACAACAGGAGAAATAAAAGAAGATTTTGTTATTACATATAAAGGCAATTTATTGTCTAATTTATCAAAGTCTGAAACTATTGCAACAGCATTAGAATTTGCTAATATGTTTAATAAAATTGCAAAAACTAATTTTCCTATCTTTATTGATGATATGGAATCTTGTGCAGATTATGACTTTATAAAAGAGTATGCAAATAATTCACAGTTAATTGTTTCAAGAGTTGAAAAAGGCTCAAACTTAAAAATTGCAGATTATTATAATAACGAAGATTGCACTATTATAAAACCTGTAATAACTAAAGCAAAGACTATCAAAGTATATAACAAAAATAATACTGCTATTCCAAAGGCAGCATAAAAAATATAGAAAAGGCAGATATATTCTGTCTTTTTCTCATTATTATTAAAGGAGTATCAAAATGTATGAAGTAAAAAATTCACAATTTATAAAAATATTTGATGAATTATGCAGTTACCATGATAGACTAAATGTTTTTTCTGATTTTGTAAAAATGTGTTCAATTAGTCTTTTTAATGCTTTTGCACATAATGAAACATTAGAAAAAGAATATTTAAGGACAATAAACTCTTATAGTAAAAAAGAACAAGAATTATTTACCAAAATGTTTGCTGAATTAATTATGATGTATGAGGAAAGTAATGAAATTGTAGATATATTAGGACCAATTTATATGAGCACAAAGTCTAAAGATAAAAAATTAGGACAGGTTTTTACACCAGAACATATAGCTGAATTTATAGCAGAAATTGATGTTGGAAAAACTGAAGATTTGAAAACTAAAATAAAAAATAATGGATTCATAACAGTTATGGATCCAGCTTGTGGCTCTGGTGGTCTTGTTTTAGCTTATGCTAAAACATTAAAAAAGCATAACATAAATTATCAATCGGATTTACTTGTAGATGTAACAGATATATCTGATATATGTGTTTATATGGTTTATATACAATTATCCTTATATGGAATACCAGCTATTGTAAAATGTGGCAATACATTAACACAAGAAATTAAATTCACATTAATAACACCATTTTATTTTTTACAATATTGGAAATTTAAGAGAAAACAAGAAGATAATATTACTAATCAAAAAGAAAATATTATTGATAAAACAATACAAAATAATCTTAAAGAGGTTATGGTAAAAGGAAATTGCCAAATCTCTTTATTTTAAAGGAAAGGAAGATTTACATATGAAAATTAAATGTTTATTAGTTATGCCAAATAAAGAGGTACAAAGGGTTAAAATACCAGGAAGTTTAAAATTTGTAAGAGCTTTAATAGGAAATAATCTATTAAAAATAAGAGCAAATAAAAACAATATAATTATTGCAAATCAAAATGCAGGGAATGATGAGTTCAACAGAATTTATCAAGGATGTATCTTATACGGAACTTTTTTAGTTGTTTCTATAAAGAATAAAAAACTTACTTCAATGAAAAGGAAAGATACAAGAAAATTTTACAATATGTTTAAACTTGCGAAGCATGAAAAGAAAATAGCAAGATACAAAGAGGAATTTTTGGAAGAGTACTATTACAGACAAAGAAAAATGAAAGTAAAAAATAGAAAGCATAATAAAGAAGTTATCTTTAAAAATGCTGCATAAGAAAGAAAGGAAGGAATTATATTATGAAATATTTAGCAATGGTTGTACTAAACCCAAACATTAGTAAAAGAAAAATTGATTTTATACAAGGAGGAATTGTAAGTCTTTTTGAGCAAAAAAGCAGAGTAAACAAGACCTATTTTTTAGGAAAACGAAAGTTAGATTATCCTATAAAAAAATTTGAAGAAGGATATTATATAAAATTTGAAATAGATTCAAATGAAAAGAAAATAGCACAAATCAAAAGTATTTTAAAGTCTAATAGTAATGTTATTTTCCATTTTATCATTAACAATGAAGCACAAAGAAACACATTACCCATTTTAAAAAAGATTAAAAATCCTTTTAGGGTAAATCAAAATATAGGTCCTTTTACATCTATATCTGAAAAATCAAAAGTATATATGTTAATCAGTAAAAATATTAAATTACCTTTTGCAGAATCTAACATACTTGCTATTAGCGAAGATATTGACAGATTATTTGAGGTTGCTGTCAAAAAAATACAAGAATATGTGTATGTAAAAGGTTTTCATACTGTTAGAGAATTAAAAAATATGAAAGACATAGAAAATGAATTTAAAAAATACTGGAAAGTACAATTTACATTAGGCGACAACATAAATGTAGGGCAAGAATTATCAATACAAGAAAAAGTTTTAATTTAGGAGGAATCAAGTTATGAATAGTTATGAAACAATTTTTTTAATAAAAGATGATATTACAGAAGAACAAAGAAATGCTGTTGTAGACACAATAAAACAATATCTTAATGAGAATGCAAGCATAACAGGTGAAGAAAATATAGGGAAAAAGAAATTAGCCTATGAAATTAGAAGGTATGAATATGCTTATTACTACTTAATTTATTTTAATGGAAAAGATAGTATTATTCCTGGATTAGAGAAAAATTATCGTACAAACGAAGATATACTAAAATATATAACAGTCAAAAAAGAAAGGATGGATTAAATTATGAACAAAACAATTTTATTAGGAAGATTAACTAAAAACCCAGAAATTAAATATTCACAAACAAGTAATATAAAGGTTGCTACATTTAGTTTAGCAGTAAATAGAAGGTATGTAAAAAAGGGAGAAGAAAGACAAGCAGATTTTTTCAATATAGTTGCATATTCAAAACTTGCAGATTTTGTTGAAAAGTTTTTAAAGCAAGGTATTCAAATATGTGTTAATGGTAGGCTTCAAACAAGAAACTATGAGGACAAAAATGGTATTAGAAGATATGTAACAGAAGTTATTGCAGAAGAAATTGACTTTGCAGATAGTTATACAAAAATAGAAAGTGATAACTTACAAGAAACTGTTAGCGAAGATATAAAGGAAAAAGAGCCATCAGAAGAATTTATTTCTTCTGATGATGATTTACCTTTTTAAGAAAGGAGAAAATTCATGGAAAAAATAAGTTACAAAAAATATAGTAAAAAAGAATTTCTTAAAATATTAGAAAATGATGGCATTTTATTTGTTGAAACTAATTTAGGTAATAATTGTATTATAAGCAAAAAAGATATAGCTGACTTTATTATATTAGAATCAAATAGGACAGGGCATAAATCTGATATGTCCTTTTTTATGCCTGGTATTAGTGGTCCAGTTATAACAACTTTTGGATGCTTTTTAAATAGAGCGAATCCTGTTTTTAGAGATGAGATAATTAATAGATTAGTTTTATTGCAAACAACAGATACTAAACCTAAAAATGTCAAAATATTTGGTACAGATTTATTTTATAAGATGGTTGATAATGGAGAAATTAGTAATAACATATCTAATTTTGATAAATTATACAAGAAATATGCTTAAGCATAATTTGTAATTGAAAGGAGACAAAAATGAAAATCAAGTTATATAGTTCAACAGATGAAAGATTACTTGAAATTTTTGCGAAAATAGCTAAAAAATATGCAAGTAACAATTATATTACTATCACCAAACATCCAAAGTTTGGTGATGATTACTATATTAATTTTGAAGTAGATTCATTAGAGTTTTTACCAAAGTTAGAGCAAGATTTATGCAATATAGATGGTACAGAATATTTACTAATATTTTGTACTATCGGAGAAAATACTTATGGAATAAATATTTATAATGGTTATTTAGATTAACAAAAATAAAGGAGGGTTTACATATGGAAAAAACAAATATAGTAAGTGTAAAATATGAAGATAAATATATACCAAAAACATTTAGTGGTAAAGCATATACCTATATTACTGCAATTCCACTAGAAGTTGGAGATTTAGTGGTAGCTCCAACGAGTTATGGAGAAAAAATTGCAAGAGTATCAGAAATAAATATTCCAGAATTTAAGATTGAGTTTATGAAAGCCAATTTAAAATTGATTACAGAAAAAATAGACAAACAAAAGTATTTACAAGAAGATAAAATTTCAAAAGAGGCTGCATAATGACTGGTAAAGAAATAGCAAATATTCTAGTTCAAAGACTAATTACAGAAGGTTTTATTGTTCACAGATATAACTCACATACTACAAGTTCTATTTATATCAAGCTAGACTATGGGCTTTCTTGTGGTATTAGAATAGCAGATCATCCAGGCAAAAAGAAATACAGTTACAGATTTAATGTAATAAAAGATTATGTAGGAGATAAGGTCGTCATAAAAGATGGCCTTATTTGCCGTTTTTTTGACTTTACAGAACTAGAAAAAGTAATACAAGCAGTTAAACAGGAAAAACAGGATAAAATCAATAAATATGGCTTACAAAACTATAACAAATATATGGAAAGAGAATCAAAAGATGATTTATATACAAGATTTAAGAAAATGGAGGTAAAGAAGAAATGACTGGTTTTGAAAGATTAAAAGAACAAGTAAAAGACCAAGAAGACAAAGCATTATTGCAAACAATAGAGTATTTATTATCTCGTGAAGATATGGAACAAAACTATCTAAATAAAGAAAAGACAATAGAAGAAATGGCTGAGTTTATAAAGGATAAAGCAAAAAAATATATGAGAAACGGATGGAATTTTATTACTAATGAAGTAGTATATGCTTGGGCTATTATGTATTTTTCATTGCCTAATTCTTTCTTAAAGATAGAAAAGAAAAATGCAACTAAAAGTAAGGAAAAAACAAAAGTAGTTTCTAATCAAAATAATACAAAGGATAATGTTATCTCATTGGATGATGCTAAAAAGAAAATGAAGGATAAAAAGGAAACAGCTCAAATCTCTTTATTTGGAGGTGTTGCATAATGACAAAAGAAAAGTTGAAAAAACTTATGGAAAAAATTGATAATAAAAAAACACCAAAACATTGGATTTCATTTGTTGAAAAAAACTTAGCAGACCATAATATTATTTTAAAATGTGGAAATAGAGCATTTTGTACTCATTGTCAAAAATATTTTAATAAGAAAGTGAAAGTATATAAATGGGAAAAATGTCCTTATTGCAATAATGAATATTTTACTAGAAATAATAATATACGAAATCAGACATATAAAAAAGATATTGCTTTTTATAATAAAGTAGATGGTACTGTTGTTTTAAGAGTTTTCGAGGTAGAGTCTAAATATAATTTTACAACAAGAACTTTTGATTACGACTTACAAGAATTTGCTAGGTTTATTCCTAATATTGGCATAATTATAAATAATAATGTATCTTTTTATATGTGGTATACAAAGGTGTGGCATCATTTCCCTATAACAAATTGGCATATATATACGGGAAATAAGATATTAGATGATATGCCTATATATCCATATAATAAGAAAGTATTATTTAAGAATACATTTCTACAATATGCACCAATAGAAGAATTTAAAAAGGAAAACCCTAGATATACAAGTTTTGAAGTAATGCAACTTGCAACATATCAAAGTTTTGAAATATTATGGAAAATGGGACTTCATAAATTATCAAGATACTCTAAACAATTTAATAAAAAGGGAAATTTTCTTAAACGATTTGGAATACCTAAAAAGTTTTTAAATTTTATGGTTCAAAATGATATTGATTATGATGATTATCTTTTACTTAAACTGTTACAAATACCAGATATGCAATTGATTCAAGAATATCGAGGTTTTAGATACGATTACCTAGTTTTTATGAAAAAACAAGGATTGTTATATGATTATGAAATAGTTAATCAATTTTATAATGATTTTTATATACTTAAAAGTATATGTAAATATACCTCTCTAAAAAAATTTATTAATTATAAAAAAGGGGTAAAAAATATACATATATATTTAGATTATCTACAAATGGCAAGTAAATTAGGAATAAGTTTAAAGAGTAAAAAAAGATTATTTCCCTATCAATTGATAGCATGGCACGATAAATTTGCAAAACGATTAAAAATAGTTGAAGATATGGATACGCAATTTAAAGCATATTTAAGATATTTAGAATTGTCTAAATATACCTATGAAGATGAAAAATATATTATATTCCCTGCACCTAGCATAGATGCTCTAAAAAATGAAGGAACGCAACAAGGAAATTGTGTAGGATATATGTACTTAAATCCATATATAGAAAATAAAACTGAAATTTATTTTATAAGAAATTTATCAGAAGTTACCAAATCATTTATAACATTAGAATTTAAAAATGGTTGTGTAGTTCAAAAAGAATTACCACACCATAATAGGAATTTTACAGATGAGCAAAATGCTTTTATAGATAAATGGCTTGGTTATAGAAATTTTATAGATTTAAAAGAAAAATATAAGAAAAAACAAGATATTAAAGTCATCAAATATAATTTCAAAAAGATGGCTGCTTAAAAGGAGGAAGGTAAAAATGAATCATAAAATAAATAGAAGGACTAGAGCAAAAGAAATCTACGATAAAGTTGTTAAAAATGTTCAAACTATTGTAGCAAATGGAGAATATACAAAATATTTAAAATTTCAAAATCAATTTACTAAATATAGTTTTAATAATATTGTACTAATTTATAGTCAATTCCCTGAAGCTACAAAAGTTGCAGGAAAAGCTAAATGGAAAGAGTTAGGGCGAGAGTTAATCAAAGATGCTAAGAGAATACAAATAACTGCAGGTATGCCAGCTCAGGGAAAGACAAAAGTAAAAAAAATTATAGAAGGAAAAGAAGTCGAAGAAGAACAGACATACAAATACATAGCATATAAGCAAGTATATGTATACGATATATCTCAAACAATAGGAGAACCAATACCACTACAAGTAAAGATGCTTGATAGCGAAAATATGGGTTCTTTTTTTGATAAGTTAAAACAGTTTAGTAAATTTCCTATATATGAAGAAAATCTGTATGGAGGAATAAAAGGCTTTTATCGTCCAAAAGATAAATCTATAACATTGGATAAATCATTATCTACTGATGCAAAGGTAGCTGTACTTTTGCACGAATTAACACACGGATTATATGATGATTTTGATTATAAAACTGATAAAAACTTATCTGAAACTTTTGTTGAATCCGTTGCTTACATAGTCGCAGACTACTTTGGACTTGATAATTCAATGTGTAGCTTTAATTATATAACTCAATATGCAAAGGGAAACCCTAAAATTTTAATTGATTTAGGTACAAAAATAAAAAAGTGTGCAAGTGAATTTATAAAAGATATTGAAGAATTTGAATTTCAAGAAGAAAAACTTGCAGCATAAATGGAAGGAGAAAAATTATGTGTAGTGTAAATAATTATGAATATTATAGAAGCCACAATATTTGTGTTAGATGTGGTCAGGAAGATGCAGAAAATAATCATACAATGTGTTTAGAATGTATGATGAAAAGTAGAGAGGAATCTCTAAAATATCATAGAAAACATAGAAAAGAAAGACAAGAAAAAGACCGTATTAGAGCAAAAAAAAGATATTACAAGTTAAAAAATGAAAAAATATGTACTTGCTGTGGTAAAAGACCATCAAGAAATGGTAAGGTATTATGCAATCAATGTGCAGCTAGAATAAATTATCGTAAGAGAAAAGCATATTTACTAAATGTGTATGCAACTAAAAATATGTGTGAAATTAGAGTATAACATTAACACTTAAATAAAATTTAGATTTGAAAGGATGATAAAATTGAAAATTGTAAAAATAAAATATAGTGAAATAGTATTTAATAATGGTTATAAGTTAGAACATCATCATGAAAGAGACTGCTGTGAAGAAGTATATGCAGATTTTAGCATATTAGAAACATACAATGTATCAACTAAAACAGGTAAAAATATTAGTATTTACGATATAGATTTTTGCGAAAACTTGAAAGACCTAATAGAAGGAAAAAAAGACTGTGGATTTAATTTAATTTCTAAAATTGGAGAAAAGTTTTTTATTCCCTGTTACAATGAACAAAATGGTTATTACTCAGATGAATTAGAATTGATTTTGCATAAAAATAATGAAACGGAAAAGATAGATATAACTGATTTTGTAGAAGATAAAATTTACTAGAAAGAGGTTTTTTAAATGTTTAAATTATACAAAAATGGAAAACTGCTATTAGTTGCTCCATATTGGGAGGACTTAGTTAGTTTCGTTGAAATCATAAAGAAATATAATAAAAAGTTCATTAACAGGAAAGATTTTGTTGTAAAGTGTAACAATGAAACATTTTATTATTGGAAAAGAAAATAAGTAAGAAAGGATACAAGAGTCATGAATTATTTAGATTATCAAGAAGTAAAAAAACATATAAATATTTTGAATGTAGCATATCATTTATGTTTAGAAATTGTAGATCAAAAAGGGTACGAATATAAAGCAATATGTCCTTTTTGTGGTTATAACAAAAATAGTAAAATTCCTACATTATCTTTAAATGTAGAAACTAATAAATATTGTTGTAGCCGTTGTGGTATTGGTGGTTATTCAATAGGTTTATATGCAAAAATGAAGAAAATAAGTAATAAAGAAGCATATAAAGAACTTTTAGACAGAGAATGTTATTCTCAAAACAAAGTGGCCGTTGAAATTAGTCCTATAAATTTATTAGCAGATATACAGTTAAGAGATAGAGTTTATAGGGATTTATTAGGTATGTTAAAATTAGAAGGTCAGCATAGAAACTATTTAAGGAGAATAGGCTTGTTAGATAGTTCGATTGAAGATAATTTATATAGAACTGTACCTAAAAATTATATAAAAAGAAGAATAATAGCTCATAATTTATCTAAAAAATATAATCTTGCAGGGATACCTGGTATGTTTCAAGAGGAGGATTTTAAGTGGTGTTTTAATAGGTATAATGGTTTTTTCGTACCAGTTTTTAATGAAGAAGGTCTAATACAAGGCCTTTCCATACATTTAGATAAACCTTTTAATAACACAGAAGATATATGGTTTTCAAGTAATAATAAGATAAATGGAACAGCTACTAAAAATTATATAATGAAAAGCAATATATCTGCAGATACAACAAATGTTATTTTAACTGATAATTTTATTTTAGGGCATCTTGTAAAAGATGCTTTAGATTTACCTGTTATTAGTTTTCAAAACATATCTAATTCATATATGATACTAAAAGAGATAGAAAATACTAATATAAAAAATATTACTTTTGTTGTAAGAATACCTAATTGTAACAATAATTTAGATTACATTATAAATAGAATCTTCCGTGATTTATTACCATTAGGCTATAATTTAGATACTAAGTGCATTACTAATTATAACGACATCTTTAAAATAGATTTTTTTGATGGTAATTTTAATGTTGATTATACATTAAAAAATGTTGCTTAAAAATTTATATATAGTCTATTCTTTTTAAAGAGTAGGCTATATTTTTTTGCTTTTATATGCTATAATCATTTTGACAAATAGTAATTTATAAGTAGGAGGTATTGTATGTTAATTACAGGAATTTTAATTACAATAGTTGCAATTTTTATGGTTTTAGTTCCTCAATTTTTTATGAGGCTTAAAAGCCCTAGAATTCCAGATAAATTATTAAAGAATCCTAAAATGAAAGTTGTTCTTAGAGTATGGGGTGGCATTTTTGTAATAGTTGGAATTTTATTAATTGTTTTCTCAATCATTTAATAACAAATTACAATTTTTAATTACTTTATACGAAAGTATAGAGTAATTTTTCTTTTTATGATATTATAATAGTAATTTGTATATAGGAGGTATTGTATGTTAATTGCAGGAATTTTAATTACAATAGTTGCAATTTTTATGGTTTTAGTTCCTCAATTTTTTATGAGGCTTAAAAGTCCTAGAATTCCAGATAAATTATTTATAAAATCCTAAAATGAAAATTGTTCTTAGAGTATGGGGTAGCATTTTTGTAATAGTTGGGATTTTATTAATTATTTTTTCAGCTAGTTAATAATAAATTACAGTATATGGTTAGAAAACAAATAGTATTTAGTTTTTGGAGTTGAAATTAGATGAAAAAGAGAAAATTGAGGATTTTCGCAATTATAGTAATTATAATAATTTTTTTATGTGTTATATATAATCTTATTAGTGGAGTTATATATAAAAATAAGATGCAAGATATTAGTCAATATACCTCTAGTCAAATGATAGATTATACTTTAAATAATAATGAAAATGCAATTATATCAATAGCCATATATGATGGAAATGATATAACCTATGATGTATATGGTGCAGAATACAATTTAAATTATGATTATGAGATTGGATCAATTACTAAAACTTTTACAGCAATGCTAGTTTCTAAAGCAATAAAAGAAGGAAAAGTAAATTTAGATGATAGCATTTCAAATTATTTAGAACTTGAAAATAGATATTATCCAACAATAAAAAGAATAATTACGCATACATCAGGACTTAAACCATATTACTTAAGTTTTCAAAAAATCAAAAATTACTTTGTTGGAGAAAATGATTTCTATAATATTTCAAAAGAACAATTATTGGAAGAATTAAATAAAACAAAGTTGGAAGATAAAGATTATAATTTTAATTATTCAAACTTTGGAGTTTCAACATTAGGATTAGTATTAGAAAAAGTATATGATAAAAACTATAATGAATTATTAGAAGAACTTTTAAAACAACTAGATATGAATAATACAACTATTGCAACAGGAACAGGTAATTTAAGTGGATATTGGAAATGGAATGAAAATGATGGATATATTCCTGCTGGAGCAATTATTTCTAATATTCAAGATATGTCAAAATATTTAGAAACATTAATCACATCTGATGAAGATTATGTAATAAGAATGCAAGAAGCATTAAAAGAAGTGAATGCGAAAAATGACATTTATAGTATGTTTGATGTAAATGTGGATAGTGTTGGCATGACTTGGATGATAGACAATAAAAATAATATTATATGGCATAATGGCTCTACTACAAATTTTAATAGTTATATTGGATTTAACAGAGAAAAGAAAGTTGGAGTTGTGATTTTATCAAATATATCTCCACAAAAAGATGTTAATATGACTTTAATAGGAAATAAAATAATGCATGAACTGTTATAT